>NZ_JAIFKJ010000289.1 GCF_019695415.1 Thiohalocapsa sp. | reverse complement strand
CCGCCGGACATGCTCATGTTGAAGTCGCCGTAGCCGTCGCCGAACATGTCGCTGAACATGTCACCGAGGCCGTCACCCCAGCCAGAGCCATAGCCAGGACCACCCCAACCCGGACCCCACCAGGCACTAGCGGAGGCGGAAACACCAAGCAGGGCGGCGACGGCGGCGGCGGTAGCAAGCTTTTTCATCTGTATTCTCCTGATATTCTGGGTTAGCAAGCGCTGCGCGTGTTGCGCGTCAGCGGGGTCCATAATATTAGAATTTTCTTAATTACAAAATCTTTATTTTTGATGGATGGGAAAGCCCCGATTAGCTTTGACTATCGGTGATCAGGCGCATGGACAGGTCGACCGCCTGCACGCTTTTGGTGAGATCGCCAACGGAGATGTCATCGACGCCTGTTTCGGCGATCAGTCTCAGCCGATCGAGGGCCACGCCGCCCGACGCTTCGAGCCGCGCCCGCCCATCGTTGAGGGCAACGGCGCGCCGCAAATCGGCGAGGCCGAAATTATCCAGCAGCACACGGGCGACGCCTGCATCCAGCGCCGCTTCCAGCTGTGCCGTAGACTCGACCTCGATTTCCACCGGCACAGCCGCAGGCACTTGCCTGCGTGCAGCCGCCACGGCAGCCGCGATGGACCCCGCAGCCGCGATATGGTTTTCCTTGATCAGCACGGCATCGTACAGGCCCATGCGGTGGTTATGGCAACCGCCGCAGCAGACCGCATACTTCTGCTCGCGTCGGAGACCAGGCAAGGTCTTGCGCGTGTCCAGGATGCGCACCGGCAGGCCGGCAACGGCATCGGCATAGCGGCGAACCCGCGTAGCAGTGCCGGAGAGTGTCTGGAGGTAGTTCAGCGCCGTGCGCTCCGCCGTGAGCAGCGCCCGCAGCGGCCCCTCGATGCGACACAAGGGCGCACCCGCTGGTACCTGCTCGCCGTCGGCGACGAGCCAATCCACGCTGACACTGGCGTCGGTGACTGTAAACGCGCACTCGAACCATGCCTGCCCGCAGAGCACGGCATGCTCGCGTGTGACGACTTCCGCTCGCGCCCGCTGCTGCGCCGGCAGCAGTGCAGCGGTCAGGTCGCCCGTGCCGATGTCCTCGTCGAGCGAGCGACGCACATGTGCCCGAATATGATCGACGGGCGGCAGACAGGCGGCGAGCGCCGTCGACGGTGCTGCGGCTGACATGTTAGGACCTGTATAGACTTTGGTTTGCGGAAGGTGCTGCAACATCGTCGCGGCGCCGGCACCGCACCCGTTGCAGCAGGGGCCGCGCTGCCTGACGTCAACGCCGGCCGGGGCTATTGACCGGAGGTATTCCGGGCATCGCCCTCCAGGGCTTTGTGCTCACGAGCCTGTGTGCGGATGGGGCCAATCCCTGGTTGCGGCGCGTTCCACCGGGTCATCACCCTGTCCAGCAGGCGCTGAATGCATTTCCCTCTTGATCATTTGTAGTCTAGTACTCTTCGCGGACTGAGGTCAGTCCAGCATCCAGTTTGCGCTTGCGCTGCGGTCGCTTCACGCTGGCTGCAGGGCGGTCCGAGCAGCCCTTGCCCAACACCCATGCGTCGCCGAGCATTGACCATCATCAGCCAGACCGCAGGCGCCCTGGCCGAGAGTCTGCGCGACCTTGTACCCATCATCTTGGTCATCTCGGCATTCCAGTTGCTGGTGCTGCGCGAGCCCATCGCAAACCTGGGCGAGCTCGTGCTGGGCATCGGCATGCTGGTGCTCGGTCTGACGCTCTTCGTGCAGGGACTCAAGCTAGGGCTCTTCCCCCTCGGCGAGGCCATGGCCTGGGGCCTGGCCCGCAAGGGCAGTCTATTCTGGCTGCTCGTCTTCGCCTTCGGGCTCGGCTTCGGCACCACCGTGGCGGAGCCGGCCCTCATTGCCGTCGCTGACGAGGCCGCAAGCGTGGCCGCCAGCGGTGGCGTCATCGCCGCAGATGCCCAAGCCCGCTCGGCCTACGCCAGCGGCCTGCGACTCACGGTGGCGTTGGCCGTCGGCTTCGCGCTGGTGCTGGGCGTGCTGCGTATCCTGCGCGGCTGGCCCATTCAGACCCTAATCATCGGCGGCTATGCCGGCGTCGTGCTTATGACTACCATTGCCCCGCCCGAAATCGTGGGCATCGCGTACGATTCCGGCGGAGTCACCACGTCCACCATCACTGTGCCCTTGGTGACCGCACTGGGCGTCGGGCTGGCAACCAGCATCGAGGGGCGCAACCCACTGGTGGACGGTTTCGGTCTTATCGCCTTCGCCTCGCTCACGCCTATGATCTTTGTCATGGGCTACGGGATGCTCGTCTGAGCCGCTGCTTCGTCGTGGACGGCCTCTGCGCTATCGACGCCGTAATACCGGTCTGCGCGACCCTGGACGATGTCGTGCCGATCCTGGCGGTGCTGGTTGGTTTTCAGGTGCTGGTGTTGCGACGCCCGCTGGTGCAGCCGCGGCGTATCCTATTGGGCTTCGTCATGGTACTGCTGGGTCTCGCGTTCTTCATCCAGGGCTTGGAGCAAGCCCTGTTCCCCCTCGGCCGGCTGATGGCGACCCAGCTCACGGCACCGGAGTTCATCGGCATGGCGACCACGGCAGCAGAGGGCGTCGACTGGCGGGCCTATGGCTGGGTCTACCTCTTTGCCTTCGCGATCGGCTTTGCCACCACTATCGCGGAGCCAGCGCTCATCGCCGTCGCCATCAAGGCCGAGCAGGTGTCCGCAGGCACCGTCCGCGCCGCCGGCTTGCGCACAGCGGTAGCGGTCGGCGTGGCCATCGGTATCACGCTCGGTGCCTTCCGCATCGTCACAGGTGCACCGCTGCATTGGTACATCATGGCAGGCTATGTGCTTGTGCTGCTGCAGACGGCCTGCGCGCCCAAATCCATCATCGCACTGGCGTATGATTCTGGCGGCGTCACGACATCCACGGTCACAGTGCCGCTAGTGGCTGCGCTGGGGCTCGGGCTTTCCAGCAGCATTCCCGGCCGCAGCCCGGTGTTGGATGGTTTCGGCCTGATAGCCTTCGCGAGCCTGTTTCCCATCATGTCCGTCCTCGGTTATGCGCAGCTGAGCACGCTGATGGCCCGGCGCAAAGCCGGAGCTCACAACACAAAGGTTTGAGCATGCACTTCAAGCTGATCATCGCCCTGGTGGAGCAGTCCGAGACCGAGGCAGTACTCGAGGCAGCCCGCACCGCCGGCGCTACGGGCTCGACCGTCATCAACCAGGCCCGTGGCGAAGGTGCCGAGCAACAGCAGACCTTCTTCGGCCTGACCCTCGAGACCCAACGCGACGTCTTGCTGCTCCTGGTCGAGGAGCACCTGGCGCGCAGCATCCTCGAGACCATCGCCGAGGTGGGCCGCTTCGAGGAGCGCAAGGGCTGCGGCATCGCCTTCCAGGTGGACGTGGAAGACGCCGTCGGCATCAGTCACCAGATCCGCGTCCTTGCCAAAAAGGTGGAAGAGGAGCTCTGAGCATGCCCGAGCGCCAGCCCATCCGCGTGCGCGACGTTATGAAGCACGCCTTCGATGTCGTCGACGGCATGGACACCGTGGCCTTGGCACTCGAGCGCATGCGCCACGTGGAGACCAAGTCGCTGATCGTGCGCAAGCGCCATGCAGACGACGAATACGGCGTCGTGCTTATTTCGGACATTGCCCGACTTGTGCTGGCGAAGGATCGGGCACCGGACCGGGTGAATATCTACGAAATCATGTCGAAGCCCGTCATTACCGTGTCGCCGGACATGGACATCCGCTATTGCGCGAGGCTTTTCGCCCGCTTCGACCTGTCCCGGGCGCCCGTGGTAGAAGCAGGTGATGTGGTCGGCATCGTGAGCCTCACCGATCTCGTCATGAAGGGCATGGCTGCGCAGCAGGGCTGATTGCGCCATGGTCAGCCACACGCACAACGGCCTGGCTGTTGACGGCTGGCTCGACGACGTTCGCCGAGTGCCGTCGCCGCACTTCGGCGAGCGCCCGCCCGGGTCGCCCATCGATCTGCTCTTGATTCACAACATCTCGCTGCCGCCGGGGGAGTTCGGTGGTCCGTGGGTGGAACAGCTCTTCTGCGGATGTCTCGACCCGAGCGTGCATCCCTACTTCGCGGCCATCGCCGATAATCCGGTTTCCGCGCATCTGTTCGTTCGGCGCGACGGCGAAACGCTGCAGTTCGTTGATCTGCATAAGCGGGCCTGGCACGCGGGACGCTCCGCCTGGCAGGGCCGGCCCGAGTGCAACGACTACTCCATCGGCATCGAGCTGGAGGGTGCTGATGACATGCCCTTCACGCAGGACCAATACCGACGGCTGGCACTGCTCACCCACGAGATCATGCGCCGCTTCCCGGCCATTACCGACGAGCGCATCGTCGGCCACAGTGATGTCGCACCCGGGCGCAAGACCGATCCCGGGCCGGCCTTCGACTGGCAACGGTATCTGGGGCTGCTTCGCAGCGCCGCGGCCGGCGATGCGCCGCCGCAGGCCTGAGGGCCGCTTCTTTAACCGCCAGCACCCAGCGCAGGATGGAAAGGCGTATCACCCGGCCTTGGCCATGGCCGCGGCCGGCGTCGTGACCGGCAGCGCCCATTGGGCGCTCAGCACCTCTTGCTGCTCGGTCCAGCGCAGCAGCTCCAGGCTCCCGTCATGGTGCTCCACCAGGGCCGTGCAGCTCTCCACCCAGTCGCCGCAGTTGCAGTAGGTGATGCCGTCGATGTCGCGGATCTCGGCATGATGGATGTGGCCGCAGACCATGCCGTCGACATCACGTGCCTTGGCCTCATCGGCGACGGCCTGCTCGAAATCGCCAATATAATTGACGGCATTCTTAACCCGATGCTTCAAAAAGGCGGCGAGCGACCAATAGCCCATCCCGAGGCGTTTTCGGACCCAGTTGAGCCGATGATTGACGGATAGGAGCAGGTCATACAGTCGGGCGCCCAGCACGGCGAGCCAACGCTCGTTCTGGACCACATGGTCGAACTTGTCGCCGTGCAGGATGAGGAAGCGGCGGCCATCGACGGTTTCGTGGACGATTTCGTCGCGTACGGCCACGTTGCCGAAATCGCTGCCGATATGCGGACGCAGGATCTCGTCGTGGTTACCCGGCACATAGATGACCTCGGTACCGGCCCGGGCCTTGTCCAGCACGGCACGCACGACATTGTTGTGCGATTGGGGCCAGTGCACGCCATGACGCATGGACCAGACATCGATAATGTCGCCGACCAGATACAGCTGCCGGCATTCGGTGGCCTGCAGGAAGTCCAGCAGGAACTCCGCTTGGCAGCCACGAAAGCCCAGGTGGACGTCCGAGATCCAAATGCTGCGATATTTATAGGGGTAAAGGCGCTCGACATTGCCGGCGTTGGACTCTGCACGCATAGGGAACACCACCGCAGATCAGAATCGCGGCTATGGTGACCCGCGTTTGTTTCGATCGCGTTGACGCTGCGTGAAGATCCTATGAAGGCGCCTGCCAAAAGCCCGAAATGGCGGCGATGCCTTGGGCACCATGCTCGAAGCTCGCTTCGAGCTGGGCAGTGGTGAGGCCGCCGAGCGCATACACCGGCAGCGCCGCGGTGTCGGCCAGAGCCGCGAAGCTCGACCAACCCAGGGTCGGCGCCCCGGGATGCGAAGCCGTGGGCAGCACCGGCCCGAGCAGCGCGTAGTCCAGCCCGAGCGCGGCGGCACGGCGCAGATCTGCGGCGCTGTGGCAGGAGGCGCCCACCAAGTGGGCAGGCGGGCGCGCAGCCACTCGCCACAACGCGGCTGCCTGCAAATGCAGCCCGTCGGCACAGACACCCGCCACCACAGCCGGATCACGGTTCAGCAGCAAGCGTGCACCTTTGTCGCGGCACACGGCGAGCGCATCCGCGGCCAGGCGCCGATACGCTGCGTCGTCGATGTCGTGGGCACGCAGCTGCACCAGGTCGATACCCGCCTCTAGCGACGCGGAAAGCCGATGCAGGAAGCTGCAGGCATCGCGGGGATCGGCACCGGTAATAAGGTAGCGCGAGGGCAAGCGCAGAGCGTCGATGATGGGCTTATCCGCCGCCGGAAAGCAGGTGGCGTCCATGTCCCAGGGCGTCGCCCAGTCGAGGGGCTGACCCTCGAGACCGCGCGGCTCGCCGACGTAGTCAGTGACCAAAAACACATCCAGGAGCACATGGCGGTCGCCGTAATCGTGGTGAATACGAATCAACGGTCGGGCCGCCTGCACATCAACGCCGAGCTCCTCTCGAAGTTCTCGCGCCAGGGCGGAACGGGGCAGCTCACCGGGCTCGAGCTTGCCGCCCGGAAACTCCCAAAGGCCGCCCTGGTGAACGCCCTCAGGTCGGCGAGCCACCAGAACACGCCCGGCGGCGTCCTGCAGGGCGCCGGCGGCCACGTGGATGCGGCGCTTGCGAGAGGGGTGTTCGTCGTCAGGTCCGGTACTCGGCGTTGATCCGGACATAGTCGTAGCTCAGATCGCAGGTGAGCACCCGCGTCGTGATCTCTCCGCGCCCAAGCCCCACGCGAATGCGGAAGGCGTCGCGTGCCATGACGGCACGCCCGGCCACCTCGGTGTAGGTCGGATCGCGTCCGCCACCGCTCACGATAAGGCAGTCGTCGAGCCAGATGCGCACGCGCTCGATGTCGAGTCTGGCAACGCCCGCCCGCCCCACCGCGGCCAGGATCCGCCCCCAGTTTGGATCGGCAGCGAAGAGGGCCGTCTTCACGAGGGGTGAATGGGCGATGGTGTCGGCCACCGCACGGGCTTCGGCGGCGCTTTGGGCCTCGACCACCTCGATGGTCACGAGCTTGGTGGCGCCCTCGCCGTCGCGGACGATGGACGTCGCTAAGGCCGCACAGACCTGATGCACCGCCAAGGCCAGCGCCTGAAGCTCTGGCGAGCCGGCGGTCACTGGTGGGCCGCCTAGGGTGCCGGCGGCAGAGAGCACGCAGGCGTCGTTGGTGGATGTGTCGCCGTCGATCGTGATGGCATTGAAGGTGTCGGCGACGGCCTCCCGCAGCAGTGCCTGCAGGAGGTCCCGGGGTACCGGCGCATCCGTGCACAGAAAGGCCAGCATGGTCGCCATGTCCGGGCGGATCATGCCGGCGCCCTTGGCTATGCCGACGACCTTGGCCTCGCGTCCACCCAGATCGCAGGATGCGCTGGCTGTCTTCGGGTGGGTGTCCGTGGTCATGATGGCCCCCGCGGCATCGGTCCAACCGTCCTCACGCAGCCCTGCCACCAATTGCGGCAGCGCTGCCGCGATTGCCCCAACCGGGAGATACTCCCCGATCACGCCGGTGGAGAAGGGCAGCACCTGCTCGGGCGCACAATCCGCCGCCGCGGCCAGCGCGGTGCAGCAGGTCTCAGCGTCGGCGAGCCCGCGGTCACCAGTGCCCGCATTGGCGTTGCCGGCGTTGATCAAGAGCCATCGCGGCTGCGTTTGCGCCAAATGGCGTCGCGCCAGCTGCACCGGCGCAGCGCAAAAGGCGTTGGTGGTGAAGACGGCGGCGGTCTGTGCCCCGTCCGGCAGTGCCAGCAGCACCAGGTCGTCGCGACCTTGGTAGCGAATGCCGGCAGCGCCAGCCGCAAGCCGGACGCCCGGGATGCGCAGCACTGGCACCGGCGTCAGGCCACTTTACCGTGACACTGCTTGTACTTCTTGCCGGACCCACAGGGACAGGGCTCGTTGCGGCCCACCTTGCGCTCGCCGCGCACATAGGGCTGGTGATCGTCGCCGCTGTCGTGCTGGGCGCTCGCGGGGCGCTGGTGAGCACGAGCGGACGGCCTGGCCTGTTGGCCCCCGGTCGGCCGTGACTGTCCTTCGGCGCCTGCGGTGACCGGCTCCTCCGGCGCAGAGAGGCCTGAGAATGCCTCGTGTTTGAACTGGAACCGATCCTCAGCGTGTCGTGCGGGTGCCACCTCTTCGGGAGAGCGCACCTGCATCCGCGAAAGGGTCCGGACGACTTCCTCCTTGAGGCTCGCGAGCATGGCCCGGAACATCTCGAAGGCTTCGCGCTTGTACTCCTGCTTCGGATTCTTCTGGGCGTAGCCCCGCAGGTGGATGCCCTGGCGCAGGTAGTCCATTTGTGCGAGGTGGTCCTTCCATTGACTGTCCAGGGTCTGCAACATGACTGCCTTTTCGATCTGGCGCATGGTCCCCGCGCCGACGAGCCTCTCCTTGTCGGCATAGTGCCCGGCCACCGTATCGGTGATCCGCTGACGCAGCGTCTCTTCGTGCAGGTCGTGATCCTCGTCCAGCCATTGCTGAATGGGCCACTCGCCGCCGAAGAACTCGCTCAGCGCCTCGCTCAAACCCGGCACGTCCCACTGCTCTTCCAGGCTCTGCGGCGGAATGAATCCGTCGATGAGGCTGTTCAGCACGTCCGCACGCCAGTCACCGATGGTCTCGGAGATATCCTCGCCGTCCATCAGCTCCCGGCGCTGCTCATAGATGACCTTACGCTGATCGTTGGCGACGTCATCGTATTCCAGCAGCTGCTTGCGGATGTCGAAGTTGCGTCCCTCGACCTTACGCTGGGCGTTCTCGATTGCCTTGGTGACCCAGGGGTGCTCGATGGCCTCACCCTCCTGCATGCCAAGCCGCTGCATCATGTTGCCGACCTTGTCGGAGGCAAAGATGCGCATCAGGTTGTCCTTCAGCGACAGGTAGAAGC
>NZ_JAIFKJ010000075.1 GCF_019695415.1 Thiohalocapsa sp. | reverse complement strand
AGCTCCATCCTCTCGGCGCGCACGACTCGGTTGGGTCGATCTGTCGACGGCAGCGTGCCGGGAGGCTCACAGCGCCCCGCCGCCGTCGCCGCTGTTGCCGAGCGGCGCCTGCCCGCGGCGCAGGTAGACGTCCGCCAGCATGTAAGCGATCAACAGGGTCGGGACCAGCGCCAGCCAACCCTCCACGAACCGGGGGTCGATGGAGGCGCGCAACAGCACGCCCATCGCCACGTGCAGTCCGAAGATCCGCAGCCCGAGCCGATCCCCTAGGGACTTGGGCACCAGCGCCGCGATCACGCCGTAGATACCGTACAGGGCCACGCCGACAGCGAAGGGCAGGGCCAACAGGCGGTGGGCGGACTCGAAGTGCGGCACGATCGCCGTTGCGAAGGAGAAGGCGACGCCGGCCAAAACGACGCCGAGGGGCAGCAGCCCCGGCTGAGTATCTGAAGAATTCACGTGCGGTGCAGCTCCCAAAACCATAGTGCGCGGAAGTTATTGTTTCGCTCTTCCGGATTCAACGCCTGCGGCGCTATCAGATGCAGTCCGCATGGCGTAGCCCGCTGCTTTCGTTGGCGGAAGTTCGGCCGTGGGCGGGGTCTGCGCCGACGCAGGACAAGGTATTCACCAATTGTGCCTTTACCCCCATGGACTATGCTGAAAGCGTGGCCTGTAAGCGACGGTGATTGCCGCCGCGCAACAACGTCGGCTGTCGCGCACTGGGAGGCTAGCATCGTCGGCCGCAATGTGGACCAGAGATTGTTCGATCTCCCAACAGGTTGAAAAACAACGTAGAGCACGCTAACACCAACCTACGGAGCCTCTCGGCAACAGCCTCGGCAGCGCTCGCCGCGTGCTCCAGACGTACCGTTCGGAGGCCGCAGCACGTCTGCCAAAAGCAACACCGCGACCCCGCCATGCAGCATTGATCAGGGGCACTATTATGACCGCTTACCAAGACAAAGCCGTGTGGGAGCTCTGCCGCCAGGGATTTCATGGGATTGCAGCCGAAGCCGAAGAGGCCTGGTCTCGGGGTGAGGGCTATGCGCCGAGAGAGGCTCTACCGCTGGCCCGGGGGATCATGGAGCTGATCCGCATCGCCAACTGGGAGTCCGGCGCCCGATCGACCCAAGCCGCCTGAGACCGCTGCGTCCAAAAGCTCGGCCCCCGGCCCCGCACTAAGGAACAACAGTCAAGGTCCAAGAGTTAAGGCCCAACTCCTGCTGGGCAGCCTGGGGCCGCATCATCAGGCGGGCAGGCGGGCCCAGCGCGGGCCCCAGTGCGGGCCCAGCCCCCAAAAGGTCAGTTTCCGAAGCCGGCCGCACGGGGGAGCCTACGACGAACCGCACTTCAGCGGCGCCTGGGGCGGCAGCCCAGTATCTTACGCCGCGCAGCGCACGCGCACGCGTTGACCCGGGGCCCGTCGTTCACCATCATCGCATCTGGCTTGGGCAGTCACTGCGAGCGGGACACCAGCGGATGCGCGCCGGCTATCTCTATATCACGCCTTGCAGCGACCCGCCCGAGGCCGTCTGCCTGCATGAGGCCACCATCCCGCCAGCGACGCCGGCCGATGCCGGCATCGTCGCCTTCTTCTGGGACTTGGACGCGGCGGTGATGCATTTCCATGCCGATCTGCGCAACCGGCTCCTGGACCTGAACAGCCGCGCTTATCGAGCGGACATGGTAGAAGCCGCCGCGGCGCTGGACGCTATCGAGCTCAAGCACCAGCGTACCTATCTGTCACCGACGCTGGCGGCGAGCTCGGCGCTTACGGATGCCACCGAGCGGCTGCACCACAAGCACAGGCGTTGGCAGCGCGTTTTCGATTGGGTCGGCATCCTGGCGCTGATCCTGCTGTTCCTCATCGCGCTGCTGCCGATCTGATCGATCGCTGCAGCCTCACCCGCCGCCACCTCACGAGCACTGATCCGCGCAGAAGGCATCGCCAGCCCGCAGAGCCTCAGCGCAGACCCGCAGCCTCGAAGATCAGCTCTGCCACGTAGGCTGGGTTCTCCTCATGCGCGAGGTGACCGAAACCGCCCACGAGCTTCATACGGGCGCGGGGGTCCACAGCGATGACACGCTCGGCCTCCGCCGGCGGCACGGTCTTGTCGTTGCCAAAGGCCACCAACAGCAGCTCCGGCGTAAGCTCCGGCAGGTCGCGCGCGAGGGGCTCCAGGTCCCAATTGGCCATCATGTTGAGGGCCGCGGCGAGGTGGCCCGGGCTCGCGATGAGCCGCCGGTAGAAGGCGATATCGTGGTCAGTGAGCTCGGAGCCAGTGCTGTCGGCGAGGCGCTGCACGCCCTTGGGGTCTTTGCGAGCGCCGTTGGCGACGAACCTGGGCAGGAAGGAATTGCGCGCGAAGAGCTTCGCCGCCGGCGAGAACCATTTTCCGGCAAGGCCCCTGAGCGGCATCAGCGCGCCCGACAAGCTCACGATGAGCCTCGGCTCGATCAGGCGGTCGAGGGCCATCTGAACCAGGACCGCGGCACCCGCGGAGTGGCCCACGCCGATCTCGGGGTCCAGCTCCAGCGCGCGCAGCAGGGCGCCGAGCTGCGATGCCATGCAGGTGAGGCAGATCTCCTTCGGCGGCGGCGTCTCGGTAAAGGCATGCCCGGGCAAGTCCGGGCAAACCACCGTGCAGCGCTCAGCCAGCAGCGGCAAGAGTCCACCGAAGGAGTGCGTAGACGCCGCCGTGCCATGCAACAGCAACAATACGGGTCCACTACCCGCCACCTGCACATGCCAGCGCAGCCCGCCTGCCTCGACGAAACGACTCGCATGGCGGTTTGGCCAGTCAGCGCCGTCCCGCTCCCAATCGAGCTTATCCTGGAGGACTTTGGCGGAAGTCATTTTTTGTAAGTATCGAGTTTCGAGGGGCGAGGGGCGAGGGGCAAGTCAGGGTCTGCGTCGGTTCCTCGATCCTCGGCCCTCGTCACTCGTGACTTCGTCAGGCGACTGCCTGCACCGCCCCGGGCCCAGCCGCGGCATCGCCATCCGGCGCGGGCAGCACAGCCCCCCCCCACCCACGGGCGGCCGCTCA
>NZ_JAIFKJ010000297.1 GCF_019695415.1 Thiohalocapsa sp. | reverse complement strand
CTCTGTCCCCGCGGTCTACTTCGTCCCATGCGGAGTAAGCGGCTTGTTCTTGCTGTTCGGGTGGAATGGCTCCATCCGGTCTCATGATACGGGTTGCGCCATACCCGCGGCCATCCCGCCGCAAGCTCCCCCACAGACGGCTGACCGCATGATCCGAGCGGTTTTTCCGGCACACCGGTTGCTGACACCTTAAGTCAATCGCCCGGTGCGCCAGGCTCGTCCCACCGACATCCGCAAATCAGCTCTGCCCACACAGCGGCAGAGGAGACTGACACCATGACCGAACGATCACTCTACAAGCGCAACCTGACCGGCCTCGCCCTGCTGCTGGTCATCGCCCTCGGCCCACTCGCGGCCTTGAGCTTTGGCAGTCGCTATGCCGACGAGGAAACGCTGGCCCGCGCCGAGGCCGGCGATCGCAATTACGACCCGCCGGGCCGTTTCGCCGACGCGTACTTCGGCCTGCCAAAGCTCACCGGCGCTGCCGCGCAGACCACAGTGCTGGATATCACCGAGAACGACGCCCTGTTCCAGACCTTCATGCAGGCGCTCGAGACCGCCAATATGACTCAAGTCCTTGAAGGACCGGGGCCCATGACGGTGTTTGCGCCCACAGACATGGCCTTCCAGCAGCTCACGCAGGCCGAGCGCGAAGCCCTGTTGGAAAGCCCGGAGCGGCTCGTTGAGGTTCTGAGCCGCCATGTGGTGCACGCAGAGCTCTCCGCCACGGACCTACTCCAGCGGGAGCGAGTCAATACGCTGGGCGGTGAAGCCATGCAAATCGACCGCGGCGGCACGGCCATCAGCATCGGCAACGCCGACATCGTCCAGCCCGATCTCGCCGCCGGCAACGGCGTCGTGCACATCGTCGATGCCTTGAACCTGTGACCCTAGAAGGACGCCCCATCAGGGACGACGGGGCGGCTCGTGGTCCGCGGCCCGCTCGGGCCGGTGATCTCTGCCGTCTGTCGCCGCGGCGGGTGCAAATCGGCATTCACCTTGCTTCCCACCTCCCCAAGCGGCCTCGAAGCGGCTTGGCAAGCCGAACGGCGGGCCGAGATCTTCCAACCCATCCAAAACAACAGGAGGAGCATCCATGCGACACCCTGTCTCCAGCACCCTCGCCCTGCTGCTCGCAGCCGGCCTCACAGCCGTGCCGGCGGGTGCAGCGCCAAGCTCGGCCGAAGACCGCGAGCAGCGTCAGGCCGGCTCCAACGCCAGCCACGCGGGCGCCGGCCAATCAGCAAAGGCCGACGCACAAGACCGCTTCAGCGGCTTGGTGGTCGGCGTGCGACCGTTGCGCATCAACGCCGATGGCGACACGCGCCTGCTCGGCAGGATGCTGCTGGATGACGGACGCCTTGCCCTGGTCAACTTCGGCGATGTCGAGCAGGTGCGAAGCGGTGTCAGCACGAAGCGTCCCGCCATCCGCAACGGCCAGCGTATCGCCGGCACGGGCAGGCTCGAGCGTCTGCGAGGCGAGCCGATGCTGGTGGTGGAGCAGTGGCGGTTGATAGGTCATCCGTCTGCCACCGGCCATCCACCGATGCTCATGCACTCGCAGGTGTTTGGCCACCATGGGATGGCTATGAATCCCAGTCGGCCGAGCCGGCCAGGGTCGATGCGCCATCCGAGCTGGGTGCAGCAGCCCCGCGACGGCGTCGCAACGGATATGGATGTCATGCTGACCGGCACCGTCTTGGGCGTCGGCACTGACGACGGCGACGATGCGGGCAACAAGCCCGAGCAACGCGCTGGACAGCCTGCGGACGTGCCCCGACAAATCCGCGTATCCGGGCCAAACGGCCTGGAAGTGACGGCGGACCTTGGTCCGTCCGACGCCGCCCACGAACTGCACCTCGCCGACGGCGACCAAGTAGTGCTTTACGGCGACGCCGGCATGCAGGACGGACGCCCCATCCTGATGGCGGAGTTCGCCGCCAAGCTGGTGGCCCTGCCGCGCGCCGAAGACGACACGGACGGCCAAGCGAAGCCCGACAACCCGGATACCAAGGGTAGAGGCGAGAGCACGTCGGCGTCCAACGAGAATCAGCAGACGCCGCGTTCCCGGATGACCGGCGGCGCCTCCTGAGCCGGGAGACGGGCCCATGTCTGAACATGGCCCGGCTCCGACCGATTGTTGGAAAGGCAAGGCCAATGAATCGGTCTCTCCCTAGAAACGCCGCGCGTGTCCGACGTCAGTTATCGTCGGACTCGGCAGCCACTGCATCCAGATCGCGCCCGGAGCGCACGGACTTCGGCTCGGTGCTGGTGGGGTTGCGCCGGGCGTCAGCGCCCTCGTCGCGCATCTTGATCAAGAGCCACTTTGACTTCTCCTCGTTGCCGCCCTCGATGCGCTTGAGCGCGTAGCCGCCGGTCAGCTTCTCGCCGTGCAGGTAGACCTCGACCAGGCCCTCCTCCAGGCTCTGGGCCATGGTCTTCGGGTCGCTCTGCTTCCCAGCACGGAGATTGTCGTAGCGGCCCTGGTCCCAGACGAGCACCGTGCCGGCGCCGTACTCGCCCTCCGGGATCACGCCTTCGAAGTCGGCATAGTCGAGGGGGTGGTCCTCGGTCATGATGGCGAAGCGCTTGTCGGATGGGTCGGTGGACGGGCCCTTGGGTACGGCCCAGGACTTGAGAACGCCATCGGACTCGAGCCGCAGGTCGTAGTGCAGCGTCGAAGCGTCGTGCTTCTGGATCACAAAGCGGCCGCCGTCGCCGCTGTCGGACGTCTCGGCGTCGCCGGCGGGCTCGCCGCTCTTGCCGGTGTCCCGCTTGCCGCGGTAAGCGGCGAGCTTGTCGTCGTCATGCTCGACCATGCGTGGCCTCCGCGTTAGGGAAGCACTGATCAATCAGCGCTTCCCTAGGGTCAGCGCCCCACTTGGCGCCCGCGGCTCCCGGCCTGAGCTGACAGCTGCTTCCGCACAGTTGACAGCGACCGGCAGCCTGCGGGAGCTTTGTAGTCCCGCCACCATGCCGTTGTCCACACCGACGATGCACGCCCGCACCCACCCGAGCCTCTACGAACAGCTCGAAGCCCTGCCCGAGGGCCTTGTCGGAGAAATCCTGGATGGCCAGTTGCACACCCAGCCGCGCCCGACCGGCATCCACGCACTGGCCGCAGCGGGGGTGGGCGGCGAGCTGTACGGCCCTTTCCAGCGTGGCCGCGGCGGCCCAGGCGGCTGGTGGATCCTGCCGGAGCCTGAGCTGCACTTCACGCGGGACACGGAGGTGGACGTGCCCGACCTCGCCGGGTGGCGGCGTGAGCGCATGCCGCGGGTGCCGCAAGAGCATCGCTTCGAAATCGTTCCCGACTGGATCTGCGAGATCCTCTCCCCCTCAACGGAGAGCAAGGACCGCGACATCAAGATGCCCATCTACGCAAGCTTCGGCGTGCACTTTGCGTGGCTGATCGATCCAGTCAGGCGACAGGTCGAGGCATATGGGCTCGCCGACGGCGGCTGGCAGCGAATCGGTCTCTTCAGCGGCGATCGGCCGCAGCACATCGCGCCCTTCGATGCCACGGCCATCCACCTGGGGGCGCTTTGGGGCGAGGGTCAGTGAGGCCGGGGCCCGCCACCATAGGTCGGAGGACGGCTTTCTAGTCGACCGCCTCCGAGACGGGTAGTCACGACAGGCTCGTGGTCGCCAACGACCTGATCCATGTTCTCGGCGAGGCGCCTGGAGTTTTGCTCTAGCAACCCGGCGTCCAGCGCAGGTCGAGCGTGTAGGGATGCTCGCCGGCGGGCTCTTCCGGCGGCGGGTCGATGTCCCCGGGGGTATGGCCCAGGACGCGGGAGCGGGCGATGCGCCGGCTCTCGGCCTCGTAACTGTTCACTGGAAAGCGCTCTTCGGCGCGGCCGCCCGGGTGGTCCACGTAGTAGGTGCAGCCGCCGAGGCTCGCGCGGTTCCAGAGGTCCACCAGGTCGAACACCAGCGGGTTGTGCCGCGCAATGGTGGGATGCAGGCCCGACGGCGGCGCCCAGGCCTTGAAGCGCACGCCGGCGACGTACTCTCCGCGGCGGCCGGTGGCCCGCAGCGGCACGCGGCGGCCGTTGCAGGTCAGCGCATGGCGCTCGCCGAGCATGCCGTCCACCTTCACCTGCATACGCTCCACGGAGCTGTCCACGAAGCGCGCCGTGCCCTGGGCGGTGACCTCCTCGCCGAGCACATGCCAGGGCTCGATGGCGCCGCGCAGCTCCATGCGTACGCCGTTGGCGGCGATCATGTCGCCGTAGTGCGGGAAGCGGAACTCGAAGAAGGGGTCGAACCAAGCCGGGTCGAAGGGATAGCCCGCGCGCCGCAGGTCGCAGATGACGTCGTTGAAGTCCTGCCGGACGAAATGCGGCAGCAGGAAGCGGTCGTGCAGCTCCGTCCCCCAGCGCACCGGCGGCCGCGTGTAGGGCTGCTGCCAGAAGCGCGCCACCAGCGCCCGCAGCAACAGCATCTGGGCCAGACTCATGCGCCCATGGGGCGGCATCTCGAAGGCACGGAACTCCACCAGCCCCTGCCGGCCGCTCGCCGAGTCCGGCGAGTACAGCTTGTCGATGCAGAACTCGGTGCGGTGGGTGTTGCCGGTGACGTCTACCAACAGGTTCCGGAGTACCCGGTCGACGATCCAAGGCTGGCGCTCGCCGGCGCGGCCGGTTGGCATCTGCTGGAAGGCGATCGCCAACTCGTACAGGCTGTCGTCCCGGGCCTCGTCCACCCGCGGCGCCTGACTGGTGGGACCGATGAAGGTGCCGGAGAAGAGATAGGACAGGCTCGGGTGGTGCTGCCAGTAGGTGATCAGGCTCCGGATCAGGTCAGGGCGGCGCAGCAGCGGGCTGTCGGCCGGTGTCGGTCCGCCCAAGGTCACGTGGTTGCCACCGCCGGTGCCGGTGTGGCGGCCGTCGAGCATGAACTTCTCGGTGCCGAGCCGGCTGAGGCGGGCCTCCTCGTAGAGGATCTCGGTGTCGCGCACCAGCTCGTCCCAGCCGTGGGCGGGGTGGACGTTCACCTCGATGACGCCGGGGTCGGGCGTCACGGCGAGCTTGTTCAGGCGGTGGTCCCGCGGCGGCTCATAGCCTTCGACAATGATCTTGAGGCCCGTTTCCGCGGCGGTGTCCTCCAGGCAGTGGACCAGATCCAGCCAGTGCTCCAGGTGGGTCACCGGAGGCATGAAGCAGTACAGCCGACCCTCGCGCACTTCGATGCAGAGTGCGGTGCGGATGAGCTGGGGTGGGTAGTCGTCCGGCAGGGTGGCCTGCTCCGACAGAGCCTGGCGGTGGTCTTCTGTCAGTGGCGCCCGGCCGTAGCGCCGCGCGGTCTGCTCCGGGCGCTGGCCCTGCTCCTGGAAGGCCTCGCGTGGCTGGTCCGACTCGGTGATGTGACCATAGCGCCGCGCCATCTCGTCTGCCTTTGCATCGTAACGCGTGGGCAGCGGCGCCACCGCGTCGAAGGGGTCCCGCTCGGGATGCGTGTCCAAGGCCGCGTCGGGCACATAGGGCAGTGCATCCAGCGGCAGCCGAAAACCCATGGGCGAGTCGCCCGGGATCAAGAACAGGTTGCCGTCGCGCAGGCTCCATTTGCCGCTGACCCAGCCGCCGCCCTGCTCGCGGGTCGGGAGTCCCGCCCAGCGCAGCGGCAGCGCGAAGCCTACGGTGCGGTCCAAACCCTGGCTGAACACGCGCGCCAGCCGGGCCCGCTCGATGGGATCTTTCAGCTTGCTGTCGAAGGGGTCGACGTTGATGGGCAGCCGGGACTCTTTCCACAGATAGTAGAAGACATCTTCGTACGCCGGCTGTGCGTGCTCCGGCTCGACCCCGAGCTTGCCCGCCAGGGTGCGGATAAAGCGCTCCGCGTCCAGCGGCTCGTGGCCGGAGCTGTCCTTCTCGTTGCCGAGCAGGCTCTCGTTCGTCCAGACGGGCTCGCCGTCCTTGCGCCAGTAACAGGCCAGCGCCCAGCGCGGCAGCTGCTCACCGGGATACCACTTACCCTGGCCGATGTGCAGCATGCCGCCCGGCGCGAAGCGGCGCTTGAGCCGAAGCAATAGATCCTCGGCCAGGGACTTCTTCGTCGGCCCGAGGGCGGCGATGTTCCACTCGGCGCCTTCCATGTCGTCGATGGAGACGAAGGTGGGCTCGCCGCCCATGGTCAGGCGCACATCGTGCTCGGCGAGCTCTGCGTCGATCTGATGGCCGAGACTCTCGATGGCCGCCCACTGCTCATCGGTATAGGGCTTGGTGACCCGCGGGTCCTCGTGGATGCGCTTGACCCGGTTATGGAAGTAGAAACTGACATCGCACTTGTCCGTGGCGCCGGTAATGGGGGCCGCGGAAATGGGGGCCGGAGTGCAGGCCAGCGGGATGTGGCCCTCGCCTGCGAAGAGCCCGGACGTAGGGTCGAGCCCGATCCAGCCCGCACCCGGCACATAGACCTCCGCCCAGGCGTGGAGGTCTGTGAAGTCGCGATCGGTGCCGCTCGGACCATCCAGGGACTTCACGTCCGGGGTCAGCTGCACCAGGTATCCGGAGACGAAGCGCGCCGCCAGGCCCAGGTGGCGCAGGATCTGCACAAGCAGCCAGCCCGAGTCGCGGCAGCTGCCGCGGCCGAGCCGCAGCGTCTCCTCGCAGCTCTGGATGCCGGGCTCCATACGGACGATGTAGCCGATGTCTTCATTCAGCTGCTTGTTCAGGTCGACCAAAAAGTAGACCGTCTCCCGCGGCGTGCGGTCGACGCCGGAGAGCCAGTCCTTCAGCAAAGGGCCCTGCTCGCTGATCTCCAGGTAGGGAAAAAGCTCCTTAGTAAGCTGGTGGTCGTACCCAAAGGGATAGCTGTAGGCATACTCGTCGACGAAGAAATCGAAGGGGTTGATCGTCACCATGTCCGCGATGACATCCACCTCCACGGACAGTGTCCGCGCCTTCTCCGGAAACACGAGCCGCGCCAAATAGTTGCCAAAGGGATCCTGCTGCCAATTGATGAAATGCTGCTCCGGCTCGATGCGCAGCGAATAGGAGCGGATGGGCGTGCGGCAGTGTGGCGCCGGGCGCAGCCGGACAGTGTGCGGCGCCATGTTCACCGGCCGATCGAAGCGGTACTCGGTCTTGTGATTGATCGCGACGAGGATGGACATGCGGGGCTGGCTCCCGGACAGCGGGGGTAGAGGTGCACGTTGGCGCGTACTCTAGCGCCGTCGCGTTGTGCCGTGCAGCAAAAATCGTTCCCGGGAGCGCTGGCAGGGGTGCCCGCAGTATGCGGCGGTTGCGGGCGCGAATCACAGCATGATCACGGAAAGAAAACGCACATCGCGGGGAGCGCCCGGTCCCGCAAGGGGCACAGGGGTCAACCCATAAAACGGGGACGGTATATTGAATTCAGAAGACAGCCGCAGCCCGGCCGACATCGTTCCGTCGGCCAAGGCACCACGGCATCAGCGCTTGGGCTCTGCGGCCGTGTCGCCGGAGTCGGGTGCACCAATGAGCCCGCCGACGCGATCCCCGATCCACTGGAACATCACATAAAGCGCCGGAATCAGGAGGATGCCGATAAGGGTTGCAGCGAGCATGCCGCCCAGCACCGTGAAGCCCAGGTGTACCCGAGCGTTGGCGCCGGCGCCGGTTGCGAGCACCAGGGGCAGCAGGCCAATAATGAAGGCGAGCGCGGTCATGAGCACGGCACGGAAGCGCATATGCGCTCCGGTGACGGCAGCCTCATACAGACTCTTGCCTGCCTCCCGCTGCTCCTTCGCGAACTCGACGATGAGGATGGCGTTCTTGGCGGCGAGGCCGATGAGCAGCACGAAGCCGATCTGGGTGTACAGGTTGTTATCCAGCCCGACCACCCTGAGCGCCAGCGCACCGCCAAGCACGGCGACGGTAACGGACGCAAGCACCGAGAACGGAATCGCCCAACTCTCGTATAGGCCCACCAGGAACAGATAGCCGAACAGCACCGCCAGGCCGAATACGGCCACCTGGCTGCCCGTGGTTTGCTGCGCCTCCTGATAGGACATGGCAGTCCATTCTGCGTCATAGCCGTCAGGCAGGGACTTGCGCGCCGCCGCCATCATCGCGTCCATGGCCTCGCCGGTGGAATTGCCGGAGGCGGCGCTGCCGTTGATCTGCGCTGTCAGGAACTGGTTGTAGCGGAAGATGAGGTCCGCGCCCAGCTCCTCGCGGACGCTCGCCAGCACCGACACAGGCACCATGGCGCCGTTATCGGCGCGCACATAGGTGCTGCCGATGTCATCCAGGGTGCGTCGGGCGGCCTCATCCGCTTGCACATTCACCTGATAGGTACGCCCGAGGTAGGTAAAGTTGTTGGCGAAACTGCTGCCGAAGGTGGCGTTCAGGGTCTGAAAGAAGGTCGCCACCGGCACGTCCAGGTACTGCGCCTGGGTGCGATCTAGGTCTAGGAACACCCGCGGCACGTCGGCGCTGAAGGTGGAGCGCGCCTCGGCGATCGCCGGGTCCTGGTTGGCCTCTGCCAGCAGGCCGCGCAGCACTTCGGTGAGCTCCTGCGGCGACTGGCCGCCCAAGGCTTCGAGCTGCAGGGTGAAGCCGCCAGCGGTGCCGAGTCCGGGAATCGGCGGCGGGGGGAACCACAGCACCTTGGCGCACGGGATCTGGTCCAGCCGGCCCTTGCAGTTCTGGTACAGCCCGCGCAGCCGCGTCACGGGCTGGGTGGCGCACT
>NZ_JAIFKJ010000378.1 GCF_019695415.1 Thiohalocapsa sp. | reverse complement strand
GACAACGAGCCCCTGATCCTCGTCGACGGCGACGACAACGTCACTGGCTACGAGACCAAGGTCAATGCCCACCTCGGTGACGGCCTACTGCACCGGGCTTTCTCGATTTTTCTCTTCACCGAGAACGACGAAGTGCTGCTGCAGCAGCGCAGCGGCAAAAAACCACTCTGGCCCCTGTATTGGTCCAACAGCTGTTGCAGCCATCCGCGCAAGGGCGAGACGTACGAGCAGGCAGTCCATCGGCGTCTGCGCGAGGAGCTGGCGGTGGATGTGGACCTCAAGTTCCTCTATCGCTTCAAGTACCAAGCCGTCTTCGGCGACGCGGGCTCGGAGCATGAGCTTTGCTCGGTCTTCGTCGGGAAGGTGCCGGCGCCGGTGCGCATCGATGTCAACCCGAGCGAGATCGCAGCCTGGCGCTGGATGCCGAGCGCCGACGTGGACCGGCTCATCACGACGGAGCCTGATCGTGTTACCCCCTGGTTCGTCATGGAGTGGCAGCGCCTACGGACGGAGTTTCGCAAAGAGATCGACGCGCTGCGCCCCCAAGGCATGATTTCCGCCGCCTGACCCGCAACCGCGCGGCACCGACGCCAACACCGCCTGCTTGCGGCGCCTCCAGCGCACGCCGCCATGGCTCCAGATTCCCGCATGTCTGCACGCACAGATTCGTTCCACTCACCTCGGCTGCCAACGCTGCTGACGCTGCCGCTCGGGCTCATCCCGCGGCGCCTAAACAGCGCTGTGCTCGCACAGATCCTGAACCGTGTCTTCAAGCCGGAGCTTGCTGAGGGCGAGCTGGACTTCTTGGACCATAAGGTGATGCGGATCAGCGTCGAGGACGCCCGCCTCGACTATCGGCTGACCCTGCGCCAGGGCCGCCTTGAGGCGGCACGCCGGGGTGCGCCGGATGACCTCAGCATCGAGGGCAACACTTTCGAGTTCCTGCTGCTCGCAACCCGCCGGGAAGACCCGGACACGCTCTTCTTCAACCGGCGGCTGCGGCTCGGCGGCGACACGGAGCTCGGCCTTTACGCCAAGAACCTGTTGGACAGCATCGAGCTGGAGGGGCGCGTCGGCCCGCTGTTGGACGTGATGAACCGCGCGACGGAGCTGCTGAGTCGGTTCGGCGCATAGCGCGCCTGAGTCTGACCCCTATCGCGGCGGGGACGCCGCTGCCACGGGCGCGAAATTCAGGCGGCGGCGAGGGCATCCATGCCGGCAGCGCCGTGCCAGTACCCATCGCAGGGGCCGGTGGGCATCAGCGCGGCCAGCAGCTCGGCGGAGGCGGCGGGCGTCAACTCGCCATTGAGCACGCGTCGAAAGATGTCGATGACCTCGCCGGTACCCTCGGACTGTGGGCTGATGCGCAGGATATCGACGCCGAGCCCCCGCAGCTCTTCCAGCGCCGGCAGGAGGTTCATGCTGCGCGCAGACTGGGTCTGAATACCATTGAGCGCCAGAAACCGATTGTCGTCCTGCGTCTCAACCACCATGCCGTCGGGATGCGCAATGCAGGCGTCCCGGCAGTCATCCTTGGGCAGCTCCCGAGCACGGGCCGTGAAGCAGCGCGCTGAGTAGGCGAGTGGCAGACGGCCGTAGGCAAAGACCTCGGTCTCGACGCCCACCGGGCGCAGTCGCTGCATCTCTGCCAGCGCCTCACGCGTCAGCTCCACCGGCAGTACCCAACGCTTGCACCCGTCTTCGGCGAGCAGCGCCAGCGTGCGGTGGTTGTAAACATTCACGCTGTGGCCAACGGCGAAGGGACGTCCCCGCAGCAGCTGTACGGCGCCCAGGTCGTTGGCCTCCACCAGGTAGTCGTCCTGCGCACAGATGGCCCGCAGACGCTTCAGCTCCGATTCCGCCTCCAGCAGCGCCAGCGTCGAGAGCACCACTTCCTTGCCGGCCGCCTGAAGGCGCTCAGCAATGGCGAGCCAGTCCTCGAAGCGCACTTGGCTGCGCTTGGCACAGATGGTTTCGCCCAAATAGACGATGTCCGCTGAGCTGTCCGCAGCCATGGCGTAGAACTCGTCCACCCGCTCCTTGGGCCAGTAATAGGGGATAGGGCCAAGGGAGAGGCGCGGGGCGGCGGGTGCGGTCATGTGCTTGCTCGGTAACTCGTCGATGACGTGGTTGGTCTAGGTCGGTACTGAGCGACAGCGAAGCCCGACAGGCCTCGCGAGCATCTCTCCGACCAAGGGCGGCGGATCATTGCCAGGGGCGGTGATAAGGCCCAAGCGTGGTCTGTGCACCCTCCGAGACCTTGGCCAGCTCGGCGGTCCACTCGGGCTGCGGGACGAAGTCGCTCGGGCTGCGGGCGAAGGCGTCCAGCGCCTCGCGCCAGACCCGGGTCACCTGCTTGACGTAGACGGGACTGCGCTGGCGGCCCTCGATCTTGACCGCTGCGACACCGGCTGCCGCCAGCTCCGGCAGCAGCTCCATGGCGTTCAGGCTCACCGGATCCTCGATGGCGTGGTAGGTGTGGCCGTCGGCGCGGTAGGTGCCCTTGCATAGGGTCGGGTAGCCGACGTTCTCGCCCTTGGCATGGCGCTGGATCAGCACGCCGCCGAGGCGGGTATCGAGCCCGGAGTCGGTCTCGATCCATTCCACGTGGCTCGCCGGCGAGCAGGCGCCGTAGGTGTTCGGCGAGCGCCCGGTGGCATAGGAGGACAGGATGCAGCGCCCCTCCACCATCACGCACAGGCTGCCGAAGCCGAAGACCTCGATCTCCACCGGACTCTGCTCGATGACATGCTGTACCTGGGAGATGGACAACACCCGCGGCAGCACGGCGCGCTTGATGCCGAAGTGCTCGTGATACCAGCGCAGCGCCTCATAATTTGTCGCCGAGCCCTGCACGGACAGATGCAGATTGAGCTTGGGCTGTCGGCGGGCGGCATAGTCCAGCACACCGATATCGGCGCAGATGAGGGCATCCACGCCCAGCTCCGCCGCCTGGTCCACCGCTTGCTCGAAGCGCGGGAAGCCGTCCGGGCGCGGATAGGTGTTCATGGCGATGAACACCCGCTTGCCGTGGGACTTGGCATAGCGGA
>NZ_JAIFKJ010000091.1:5920-8679 GCF_019695415.1 Thiohalocapsa sp. | reverse complement strand
TTCGAACCAGCGACCCCTGCCGTGTGAAGACAGTGCTCTCCCACTGAGCTACGCGCCCGAAGCCCGCAAGAGTAGCCCGGTCGTGGGTAGTGGTCAACCGCCGTCGGCGTCTTTGGTGGCTTGGCGTTGGACTAGGTCGGTGAGGATTTGGCGGGCGTAGCGGATGGGCACGGAGTAGTGGCCTTCGCCCGGGAGCTCGATGAGGTGGGCGTCGGGTAGCTGACCGGCGAGCCAGCGGGCATGGCTAATAGGGACGGTGCCGTCGGCGGTGCCGTGCCAGATGCGGATAGGCATGCTGATCTCGGCGAGGTCGAGTCCCCAATCGTGGGTATAGAGGGTCAGGTCACGGCGGGCGCCTGGGGCGCCGTTCTGCATGGCATCCGCAATGGTCTGGTTCAGGATGCGTGCGGTGTCGCCCTCGGCGAGCACGGCGCGGTCTGCCGCTGGGGCGGCGATATGGCGAACCTTCTCCACCAAGTCGGGCCAGCGGGCTAGCACGGCTGTGGTGGGCGCGCCGTAGATGAGGTCCGCGAGCCAGGCCGGCTGCCGTCCCGGCAGCAGGCTGGCACGTGCGGCGGGATTCATTTGGGCGAGGAGGTCATTGAGATAGATGGCGCCAAGGGGGCACACCAGGGTGCAGGCGATCAGTCGGTGCGGCATGTGCTGGGCGCAGGCGAGGGCATAGGGGCCGCCGCCGGAGACGCCGACGACGGCGAAGCGCTCGAGCTCCAGCGCATCGGCGAGCCGTTCGCAGTCTTCGGCCCAGTCGGCGAGGGTCCTGCCGGGGGCGTTGTCGGATTCGCCATAGCCGGGGCGGTCCGGGGCGATGATGCGCGCACCGCTCGCGACGGCGTCCCCGTGCATGAGCCGGGCCTCGCGCCGCGAGCTCGGGAAGCCGTGAAAGTAGAGTACGGGCACGCCCGCAGCGGTGCCGTAGGTGGCATAGGCCAGGCGGCGGCCATCGGGGAGCTGTACGAATTGGGGGCCGTCAGCGGGCGTGTCGACAGCGGCGTCGGCCATGACTCGAGTCCGGGTGGGCTGGCTGCGCTGCCGCCCGGCCCCAGGGCAGGCGTCGAGCATACGAGACGGCAGCGCCGGATACGGGCGCGGACGCCCTGGACGGTAGCGTATCGCGGGGGCTCTGTTGCCTCAGATTGTATAGGAGCAGAGCCCATGGGGTGACGTTGAATGCGCGTCGTTGGAGGCCCGTATCCTGCAGTGGGTTCCGGTCAGCGACAGGCTTCAGCCCGCTCGCCGTCGAGCTCGATGATCTCCAGGCGATGGTTGCCGCAGGGGTGCTCCGCGGACGGGCCCTGTGTCAGCAGTACGAGGCCGTCTTCGATCGCTTGCTCAGTGAGCCAGCTGCGCACGAACTCCGTCCAGTCGGCCAGGTCGGTGCCCGTCTCCTGCACGTAGACGCCATAGCTGAAGCACAGGCGCTGGGCGGTGTCCGCGTTGGGTGTGAAGGCGACCACGGGGCAGGGGAGTCGGAACCGGGCGATGCGCCGGGCGGTATTGCCGCTGCGGGTGGGTACCGCTACCAGCCGCGGGTGGCTGCGCTCGGCCGTGTGGTAGACGCTGCGGGCGATGAGGTCCACGGCGCGGCGGCTGCCGTCGGCGTCGTAGGCACCGATGCGCTCCGCCTGCAGCCGCAGATTGCGCTCCGGCTCGATTGCGGCGGCGATACCGGCCAGCATCTGCACGGACTCCACCGGGAAGCGGCCCATGGCGGACTCCGCCGAGAGCATCACGCAGTCGGTGCCGCCCAGGATGGCGTTGGCGACGTCGGTGGCCTCGGCGCGCGTGGGCCGACGCAGGGTCACCATGGATTCCAGCATTTGGGTTGCCGTGATGACGGGCTTGCCGACCCGGTTGGCGAGCTCGGTGATACGCCGCTGGGCGACGGCGATGGTCTCGATGGGGATTTCCACACCCAAGTCGCCGCGGGCCACCATGAGGCCGTCCGCAGCGGCGAGGATGTCCTCCAGATGCTCAAGCGCTGTGGCGCGCTCGATCTTTGCGATGATAAAGGGGTCGTAGTCCAGCGCGCGGGCGGTCTCGCGCACAGCGGCGATGTCCTCGGCGGTGGCGACGAAGGACTGGCTCACGGCGTCGATGCGGTGCGCGGCGGCAAACTCGAGCCAGGCGCGATCGTCATCCGTGAAGGCGCTGATGCCGAGATCGATGCCCGGCAGGTTGAGGCCCTTGCGGGAGCGCAGCTCACCTCCGGCGCGCACGTTGCAGATGACGTTCGTGCCGCGCACCTCGACCACCTTGAGCAGGATGAAGCCATCATTCAGGAACAGCCGATCCCCCGGTTGTACCGCCGACGGGAGGCCGGGGAAGCTGACACTCACCCGATCCGCGCTGCCGACACAGTCCTCGGTCGTCAGGATGATGGTCTCATCGCGCACCCGCTCGATGGGCTCGTCCGCGATCTCGCCAACACGCATCTTCGGCCCCGGCAGGTCACCCATGATGGCGACGCGCCGTCCGGTGTTGGCGGCGGCCTCTCGGAGCCGGGCGATGACGCTCGCGTGGTAATCCGGGTCGCCGTGGGAGAAGTTGAGCCGGGCGACGTCGACCCCAGCCTCGACGAGGGCGCGGCGCATTTCCGGCTGATCTGACGCCGGGCCGATTGTGGCCCCGATTCTGGTTGTGTGGGGGCCGCACCGCATGGAGGGGCTCCCCTGTGCGAGGCGGCCGCGCACCGGTCGGGGCGCGTGGGGCAGGACGACATTAGCCGCGCCGCTGCCCCG
>NZ_JAIFKJ010000091.1:0-5910 GCF_019695415.1 Thiohalocapsa sp. | reverse complement strand
ACCCAGGAGGGCGACGCGCCTTCCGGTGTTGGCGGCGGCCTCTCGGAGCCGGGCGATGACGCGCGCGTGGTAATCCGGGTCGCCGTGGGAGAAGTGGAGGGCTACGTCTACTCCAGCCTCGATGAGGGCGCGGAGCATTTCCGGTTGATCTGACGCCGGGCCGATGGTGGCCACGATTTTGGTTTTGTGGGGGCGGTACTGCATGAAGGGGCTCCCAGGTGAGAGGCGTCGGCGCACAGGTGTGGGCGCGTCGGGTAGGACGATATTAGCCGAGCGGCTGCCCGGCGGTGCGTTGCGGTCTTGTGACCGCCGTGGCTGCAGTCCGAAACGTGCTCAGTGAGCGTCCGCGCGGGTCTTCGCGGTGGGGGCGCGGCTTCCGCAGGCTGGCGGGGTCAGCTGGTCTTGCGCCAGGTGTCGATGGCGCCGGCGTCGATGCGGCCGTCGCGGGCATAGAGGCGGTCGAGCTCGGCGCGCTTGTCGGCGGGGGCGAGGTCCATCAGGCGGCCTGCGGTGAGGGGCGTGGCGCCGGCGTCCAAGACATCGCCGCCGATGACCTCGGCGAGGTAGATGCTGCGGTCGCCGGTGTTCATGCTGGTCTCGACGTGGCAGTCGAGCCAGGCGATGGGACCCTCCACAAAGGGGCTGCCGAAGGGCGTTCGGGTGTCCGGCAGGTCGGCATACTTGTCTACATCCTTTCCGGTGGCGAGCCCGAAGCGCCAGACGAGCTCCAGCGCGGACTCAGGGAGCAGGAACACCGCGAAGCGTCGGCTGGCCTCGATCATGCGCCAGGTGTGGTGTTGGCGGGCGATGCCCGCCACCATGCGCGGGCGGTCGCGGACGATGGAGGCGCGAGCGACAAATGTAGCGATGCAGCCGCCTCGGGTGCTCCCGGCTTGCGGCGCCTCGGCCGCGGTAACCAGCCATAGCGGCGGGTCATAGAGGTGGTAAACGGCGTTGACGGCGTCAGCGGTGGCGGCATCCAGGGGGTGGTGCGGCTCGGTACTGTTGTGAGGCATGGCGGCGCTGCTCGGGTCGGCTGCCGGACGTCGGCCGCTGCCTACTTGACCAGCGCCACCGGGATTTTCAACCGCCGGATGACATTCTGTGCCACGGAGCCCATTAGGAGCTGGGTCAGGCCGGAGCGCCCATGGGTGCCCATCACGACTTTGTCAAACTTCTGCTCCTTGGCGAAGCGGGCGATGGTCTGAGCGATGTGGCCCACCAGGACATGCCAGTTGTAGGACACCCCGGCGGCGTCCAGGCGCGCCATATACGGCTTGAGCACTGCCAGGCCCTCGTCCCGATGATAGGCGGCGATGTCGTCGTCGGAGACGAACATGCGTGCGTGGCCCGAGTCGATGGGCAATTGCACGGACACCAGGTGTACCTCCACCGGATCTTCGCCCTCAGTCATCTCCAGCACATAGTCCAGGGCGCGGTCGGAGAACTCCGAGCCGTCCACCGGCAGCAGGACTTTGGTCATCCTCCCCGCTCTCCGTTTAGTGGCCTTCTTTCGCGATTTAGACATTGGAGTCGGCGTCCTCGCCGCGGTGCCCGCTGGCGACTTCTTCCAGCGGTCGCGGCCGGGCGCGCCTCGCCAGCTTGGTGCCGACGGTGATGACGAAGATGGCGCCGGCGGCCGCCGCCAAATAGTGCAGCCAGTGCGGTAGATAGTGCGCCAGTGCGACGTCCGTGACCAGCATTTCGCCGCCGATCCATCCCAGCAACCCGCCGCCCACTGTGATGATGACCGGGAAGCGGTCCATCAGCATCAGCACCAGCTTGCTGCCCCAGACGATGATCGGGATGCTCACCACGATGCCGAAGGCCACCAGCATGATGTCGCCGTCGGCGGCACCGGCGACGGCAATGACGTTGTCCAGGCTCATCACGGCATCGGCGATGACGATGGTCTTGACGGCGCCGAACAGATGGCTCGGGGCGTCCACGGCGTCGTCGTGCACCTCGGGCTCCGGCTGCAGCAGCTTGACCCCAATCCACAAGAGCAGCAGGCCGCCGACCACCTTGAGGAAGGGTAATGCCAGCAACTGCAGGGCAAAGAAGATGAGCGTGAGGCGAAGCGCAATGGCGCCGAAGACTCCCCAGAGAATGCCCTGGTTGCGCTGTTTCGCCGGGAGTCTCCGGCAGGCGAGCGCAATGACGACGGCGTTGTCGCCGCCGAGCAGGATATCGATGGCGATGATCTGAAGCACCGACACCCAGAAGCCGCCGTCGGCAAGGGCGACCTCATGCATGCCGGCCTCCCCTGGGGAAAACCATGCCCCAGAGCTCGCCTGCGGACGCCGCGTTCCTGTGCGTGTTGGCCGCAGCGAGGCGCATCAGCCCGCCGGCTCCGGCGCCGGCGGTGCGACGCGGTCGGCGGCGCGCTGCCCGGCATAGAAGCGCACGGCCGCCATGCCGATGAGCCGCGTGACCGCCGTCATGGAGAGCGCGCCGGCACCGATGGATACCCAGGGTGCCAGTTGGTAGCCCGCGAGCAGCTGCGGTGCTGCACCGCCCATGCCCGTGGCGGCCACCACAGCGATCATCTCCGGCACCCGCGCCAGGTCGTCGATGTCTTCGCCATAGGCACAGGCAATCTCCAGGATGAGGTACAGGTGCATGCGCGTCAGCATAGACGCGGCGCCGACGACGCCGGCGAGCTTCAGGAATTGACCCGCCGCCGGAAACAGAGCCGGCGCATACAGCAAGGCACCGCCGACGGCCGCGAGCCCTGTCTTGGCGTCCACCAGACGGCGGGCGCGAGTGCGCAGGTCATCATCCGGGAACTGGGCCTCGAGCTGCCGCACAGTGCGACGGATCTCGTTCTTGCGCAGGCGCAGGAAAAAGTAGAAGAACTCCTCCGCGGCCAGGGACTGCCGGCGGCCGGCGGAGTGGGTCGGTCCGTATTCACCGGGCGGGGCATTGTCGCCGTCAGCGGCGTTCATAGGGCTCCGGGGCTGCGCGTTTGTTTGCTGTGCCTTGTCTCAGCATAGCGGAACTGTGGCTCACGACCAGGCTCTGAAGTTCCCAGAGACGGAGGTTCAACGTACCCTCACGCACGACCCCGCGGCGGCCGAATGTCTTGGGCCGGCGATTTTCAGACTGCGCCTGTCCATTGGGCGCGATGCGGCCGTTTCGCCTAAGCTATGGCCATGAGCAGCCCCGATCACGCAAGCGCTTCCGTCGATCGCCGCGACCCGGCCGCCCGGCAGCTCGTCGCCGCGGGATTGCCAGTCCACGCCGCGCGGGAGCTGGCTTGGTCTTATGAGCGTCTGGAGCATCCGTCGCTCGCCGCGCGCCTGAGCGATGTGCTGGCTTCGCCCTTCGAGGGGGCCATGAAGCTTCTGCCGCGGCACTTGAAGAAGCGTCTCGACCTTGGCGTCGAGACCAATATGTACCGAACGCT
The DNA here is from genome assembly GCF_019695415.1 of Thiohalocapsa sp. Lineage (GTDB taxonomy): Bacteria > Pseudomonadota > Gammaproteobacteria > Chromatiales > Chromatiaceae > Thiohalocapsa. The sequence goes on along the minus strand of NZ_JAIFKJ010000091.1, from coordinate 2,501 downwards.
CAAAATGGCCATGGGCTCCATGGACCATCGTGAGCCCATCCCCTCCAGCGACATGCTGCACCGCGTCCTGGTCATGGGCACCGGTGCGGTCGGCGGCTTCTTCGGGCCGCTCACGGTGCTGGCGGAGCTGCCGGTAGCGACAGCGCTCATGATGCGCTCCATCGCGGACATTGCGCGCAGCGAGGGCGAGGACATCATGGGCAGCCGCGAGTCGCGGCTCGCCTGTGTGCAGGTCTTCGCGCTGGGTGGGCGCACCAAGGACGACGACGAGGCCGAGATCGGCTACTACGGCATGCGCATCACCCTCGGCCTGCACTTCGAGAGCCTGCTGGAATTCGCCGGCAAGGTGGACGGGCCGCATATTCCGGGCGCCATCCAGCTGGCGCGCGCGGTGGCCGCGCGCTTCGGGGTGGTCATCTCGGACAAGCTTGCGGCACAGCTGGTGCCGGTGGCGGGCGCACTGAGTGCCGCGACCCTGAACCTGATCTTCATGCAGCACTACCAGGATGTGGCCCGCGGGCATTTCATCGTCCGCCGGCTTGAGCGCGATTATGGCCCGCAGGTCATCCGCGACGCCTACAGCCGCCTGCGGGAGCAGGACCGACTCGGCACGCAGGACTTCAGCCCCATCGAGGGGTGGTAGGCCGCTTGATCCGCAAACAGCGTGTCGGCTCGCGCGGGGAGGATGTCCGTCCGACTCTTGGGCAGGATGCCCAATAAATCGGCGTATCCTAAGAGCCGACGGGAGCACCGTCGAGCTGCGCCGCCGCGGGAAGACCCGACAGCCTAGTCCAGTCCCCGTGCGCCCTTGACGTTGGCCTTCTTGAGGCTCGCTCCCTTGAGCTTGGCCTTGCGCAGGTCGGCGTCGCTCAGGTCCGCTTCACGGAGATCGCAACCGCGTAGGTCCGCTTGGCGCAGCCGAGCGGCGTGCAGGTTGGCGCCCTTGAGGTCGCACTTGCGCAGGTTGGCGCCGTTGAGATGCGCCTCACGCAGGTCGGCCTCGCGGAGCTTGAGGCCGCTCAGGTCCTTGTCGTCCAGATCCACGGCGCTCTTGCCGTTCTTGCGGCGCTCCTTGACCCATTTATTGAAGGCTTGTATGTCGCCTTCTTTGAGGAGCTCGATGGCCTTTTTGGTCGCCACGGGTGCGTCTCCAGGCGGGTGATGACAAGTGGCGGGACACCAGGCGTGACACTGGGCGCGAGCCCGATACGCTAGCCGTACCCGCCACGATGCCGTCCGGTCCTTTGCAAGACTAGCAGACCGCTGCCGGGCGGTGGTGGCCAAGGTGCCTTATGGCTTCTATGCTTGCCCCATGCTCATCGATCTGCCATTCGCTGCGCGCCCGCCATGCACCCGGCACTGATCGTGGCTCCCGTACTGGCTGCCGCTTTCGGCCCGCGGCTTTGGGCCAAATGGGAGCTCCGCCGGTTTGACCAAGAGGACGGTGCCTTCCTGCCTGCAGACGAGCTGGCCCGCCGCCTGCTCGACCGGGAAGGCCTGACGCTGGTACGCGTGGAGGTTACGGACCTCGGTGACCACTACGACCCGCTGGCCAAGGCGGTCCGACTGAGCCGGGGTCACTTCCATCGCTCCAGCCTAACGGCCGCGACGACCGTGGCGCATGAGGTGGGCCATGCACTGCAGGATGCCGCTGGCAGCCGAGCGTTTCGGCTGCATCAGTGGCTCGCGCGGCTGGCCCAGGTGACCACCAGCGTCGGCACTATACTGCTGCTGGCGGTGCCGGCAGCGGCCATTGCGGCGCGGACGCCCGCGCCCTCGCGGCTGCTGAGTCTGGGGGCTGCCGGCATGCTGGGCAGCGGGCTCGCGGCGCAGCTGGCGGCGCTGCCGACGGAACTGGACGCGAGCTTCGGTCGTGCCTTGCCGCTATTGCGCGAGTGCTGCTTATCCGATGCACAGGTCGGAGACGCCCGTCGCATTCTGCTGGCCTGCTCGCTGACATATCTCGCGTCGGCGGCGGTGCCGGTGGTGGTACTTTGGCCCATCATCGGAGCTCGCCTCACCAGCCCTGGGCTCCTTGCATCGATGCGGACGATCGGCGCCCGACAACGGGAGCCGAGCTCTCGGGCGCAGGCCGCTGTGGTGACTGGACCATCACTTCCCGAGCAGGCGCCGCGCGCCGCCCGGCCGGCACCACGCGTGCTGCCACCGGTGCGTGCTGGCGCTGCGGCCCGCGGCTGCGCGGATGCGCGGCGCGATTTCTCCCGGCGACGAGCCCGGCGGCAACCCTGGCTGCGGGCCCTCGCCCGGCCGGTGGTGCGTCAATGGTTGTTGCTCACTGGGGGCTATTGACTCCATCCAGTGGCTTAGTTCTCATGGCATCAGGCGCAACCGTAACAAGAAGGTCATAAGTGGTCGGTCGTTGCCGGCGGCGCCTGCGTTGGCCTGAGCCGGCACCGCTGGCACGCGCAGCGGGTGCAGACCACAAGCGCTGTCCCTGCCCGCATACGCCGGCCAAGCGTCGGGCCCGAGCCGCTACGGTG
>NZ_JAIFKJ010000509.1:2647-8690 GCF_019695415.1 Thiohalocapsa sp. | reverse complement strand
CCGAAGAGCTTGCAGTCGGTGGGCTCCATGGTGCCGCGGAGCACGCTCGGGCATTCGCAGCCCTTGATTTCTTTCCCTCGCCCCGGGGCGACTGGGAAGCGCTGCTCGGCATCGAAGTCCGCATAGGCCTCCGCGAGCCGCAGGGCGCTCTCCGGCAGATGGCCGAGACCGCGCCATTCGAAGCTGCCACGGACGGCAAAGGCCTCATCCATCAGCGCCTGAGCCTTGGTATTGCCATCTCGGGTGACGGCGCGGGTGTACTGGTTCTCGACGGTGCAGCGCCCGGCGTTGATCTGGCGCACCAGCATCAGGGTGCTCTGCATCACGTCCAGGGGCTCGAAGCCTGCGATGACCACGGGCTTGGCAAACTCGGCGGGCACGAATTCATACGGCCGGCTGCCAATGATGGTGCTCACATGCGACGGGCCGAGGATGCCGTCCAGCTGCACGCCGTCCGGGCCGGCAGACGCCAAAATGGTCTTCAACGCCGGCGGCGTCAGCACGTGGTTGCAGAACACCGAGAAGTTAACGAGCCCCTGGGCGCGGGCCGCCTGGAGCGCCACCGCCGTCGGCGGCGTGGTGGTCTCGAAGCCGATGGCGAAGAGCACCACCTGCCGGTCCGGCTGCCGGCGGGCGATGGCCAGTGCATCCTGGGTGGAGTAGATCATGCGGATGTCCGCACCGCCCGCCTTGGCTTTGAGCAGACTCTGACGCTCGCTCGCCGGTACGCGCATCAGGTCGCCATAGGTGCAGAGGGTGACGCCATGCGCCACGGCCATGGCGATGGCCTGGTCGATGCGTGCCATGGGCAGCACGCAGACGGGGCAGCCGGGGCCATGGACGAACCTGAGGTTGTCCGGCATCAGGTCCTGCACACCGTAGCGGTAGATGGCGTGGGTGTGCCCGCCGCAGAACTCCATCAGCCGGTATTCGCGCGTGGGGTCCACTTCCGCGGCGATGGTGGCGGCGATCTTGCGGGCCAGGGCGCCGTCGCGGAACTCGTCGATGTACCGCATAGCGCCGGTGCTTTGGGGCGCATTCATCGCGGCGCCTCCCCCGTGGTCAGGTCGGTGTCGAGCGCATCTGGGTCCATCTCGCCTTCAGCCTGGATGAGCGCCAGCGTCCGCTCGGCCTCCTCTGGACTTACCTTATTTAATGCGTAGCCCACATGCACCAGCACAAAGTCGCCAACGGCGGCATCTTCCACGAGTGCCAGCGAGATGGGCTTCCTGACGCCACCCAAAGCGACGACGGCTTGATCGGTGTCGGCATCCAGTTCCAGGATGCGGGCAGGAATGGCGAGGCACATGGGCTTCTCCAGCTTTATTGGTACGCAGATGGGGCGGCTGCTTGGGTTTGTCAGCATACCGACAAGCGATAGTCGACGCAGGGGTCCACGGCGGTCACGAGCAGCCGCGCCACGGCCTTGAGGGTGGCATGGGCATCAGCGCCTCGATCAGGTCGCGACTGAGCTGCCAGTGGGCCGTCCATCAGCTGCTCTAGGCCGGCGGCGACGACACCCCGCGGATGGAAGTTCCACTCCGTCGGCGCCAGGATGCGGTAGTCGCGAGCCCGCGCCTCGGCTGGCGTAGCTCCGCCGGCCAAGACCACCCGGTGCAGCAGCAGACCCCGGGCTGCAGGCGCCGCGCCCAGGCCGCTGCCCGCGCCCGCTTCCAGCGCGACGCCTGTCGGCGCGCTCGCAGCTGCGGGCGACGCAAGCAGGGCGGCGTTCCGCGCCAGCTCCGCCAGCAGGGCACCGAGCCGCGGCAACAGGCCATTCCCATACCGGCTAGCGAGGTCTGCAACCAAGCCGCCCCGGCCCTGCTCCCGCGCGAAGGGGGTGGTTTCGGCCGGCACGCCGTCCAGCGTCGGTGCCGCGATGAAGGCATCCCCATCCGCGGCTGCGAGGGCGGGCACCAAGTGCTCCACCAGAGCGCTATCGGAACCATCCAGTGCGCCCGGCAGGGTGCCGAGGTTCCAACGCCCCAAGTCAGCGAGCCCGCTTGAAGTCAACCACCGCACCAGAGCCGCCCCCAGGGTGGGCGTCCCGGCCGCCCAATGCTGCAGGTCCGCCGCAGTCGCCGTGGCGGCGAGCCAAGAGGCCGGCGCCGCGCCGAAGACCAGCTCCGCAGCGGTGGGCGCAAGGCGCGCGCAGGCGGATTCCACAGCGTCCGCTGCCGGACGGACGGGGCCCGCGCCCGGCAGAAACGGATCGCCGGCCGTGCCGAGCGCCGAGCGCAGTTGCAGGAAAGCGCGCATGGCGGTGGCCATGGCTACTTCCCGCTCGTTGGATTGCACAGGCAGATCGCCCGTCCCCTGCACGCTCAGCACAGGCGCAAGGGCCTTGGGCCAGTCCAGCAGGAGCCGCCAGAGGTGCTCCTTCGCGGTCTCGGCATGCAGCAACAGCGTGCGCGCCCGTCGGGCGGAGGGCGCAGGCGCCAGCCCGAGCGCCGCCTCGCAGGCGTTGGCGCAGGCGACTGCCTGGGCCGTTCCGCACACGCTGAACAGCAGCGGCAGTTGCCCCGTGACGGTGGCAACGGGCTTGCCGGCAAATACCCGCGCCGCCGTCAGCGGACGCGTAGAGCCAATGAAAACGGCTGGGTGACCACCCGGCGTCAGGCTGATGTGGATTTGACCGGCGAGGTCGGACACGGGCTGGGTCGGCGATGTGCGGCTCACAGGCGGTGCAGCGATCAGACTCGAAGTGTAGATGACGATCTCCGCAGACATGGCCATGTAAACTGCGCGCTTTCACCCAGCGGCCCCAGCGAACGCCAACGGCTTATCCCTGCATGTTGTCCGAGCAAGCACTGACCGCGCTGCGCGCACCGATCCGCTTCGACGCCGAGCTGGCGGGCCGGCGGCTGCGCTTCGAGTCCACGTGGGGGCTGTTCTCGCCGCGCGAGATCGATGCCGGCACCGCGCTGTTGCTGCGCCATGTGAAGGCGGCCCCGGATGCCGACTGCCTGGACCTGGGCTGCGGCTACGGCGCAATCGGCTGCACGCTGGCGGCGCTGGCGCCCGCCGGACGCACGCTGATGGTAGACAAGGACTTCGTGGCCATGGAATTCGCCCGCCGTAACGCGGCCCTGAACGGCCTCGCCAACGCCGAGGCACAGCTCAGCAACGGCTTTGACCAGATCGATCCGGCCCGCCGCTTCGACCTCATCGCGAGCAACATCCCCGCCAAGGTGGGCAAGGAACTACTCACGCTGCTGCTGCACGACGCCCATGCTCGGCTGAGGCCCGGCGGTCAGCTCTACGTGGTCACCGTCAACGGGCTGCGTGAATTCATGAAGCGCCACCTGCGCGAGGTGTTCGGCAATTACGACAAGCTCAAACAGGGGCCGCACTACACCGTGGCGTTGGCGTTGCGCTAGCCAGCGCCCGGGCTCAGCACGGCGACGTCGCCGAAAGCGACTCCGCCCCTCCAGCGCGCCTGTGTACTGGCAAGGGCGTCAGATACCCGGCCAGTGCCGAAGCGCAAAGAGCGGAATCCCACTGGTCAAGGGCCGCCGCCCCCCGGCCAGCCCGAGCCGCGGGCGGCGGCCGCCAGGCCGTCCAACCCTTTCATGCCGCATTTGCATCCGGCGAGACGGTTGGCTCGCTCCAACAGCGCGCGCAGATCCGCCGACCCGACGTCGGCGACCGAGCGCACACCAGACGCCATCAACCCGTCGATGATGGCCGCATTGAAGACATCTCCGGCGGCAAGGCTGTCACGCAGCACCGCCGGCGGATGCGCCGGCGCGAACACCACCGCACCGTCTCGCGCGAGGCCATACGCGCCCTGCGCGCCCCAGGGCAGCAGACAGAGGGCGGCGTCGGTCTGCGCCGCGAGTCGGTGCAGGCACTCGCGAGGGCTTGGCTCGCCGGGCGCGGACAGCGCCTGGACGTAGGCGCGCGAGAAAATCAGCACATCCGCGCCGTTGAACAATGCCTCAATGCCCGCCCTCGGCTTCTCGATCTCCACCGATACGGGCACAGCGGGGCGCTCTCGGCGCACACGGGCGATCATCTGCGCCGTCTCGGCAGGATGACGCCCCTCGAAGTGGACCCAATCCCAGCCGGACAGGGGCACGCAGTGGAAATCGGCCGCTGTCAGCTCGGGCAGGTCGCGGTAATGGATGATAGTCCGGCTGCCGGTGGTGAGGCTCAAGGCGATGTACGAGGTCGGCGTGGCACCACCCGCCAGGCACCGTGCGTGTGTGTGCTGGATGCCGCGGGCCGCCAGATCGGCGGCGATGAAGTCCCCGCCCGCGTCACCGGCCAGCACCCCGACCCAGGCGCAGCGGTGATCGAGCTGTGCGAGCACGTCCAGAGTGTTGGCGCAATTCCCGCCGCGCACCGTGCGCTGGTCCAGCGCACGCACCTCGGCGTCTTCGGCCGGGTACTCAGCGACGCTGTTGACGATGTCGAGCGTCGCGATGCCGACGCCGAGCACGGCACCGGGCATGCCCGCCTCAGCCGGCATGAGATGCGGGCCCCGCACCGGCGATGCCCGGTGCCCATTGGCCCGTTACGCCCGTGGCGGCCCCGTGCGGCAAGACGGGCCAGGCCTCCGCGCGCACGCGCCCGAGCTCTGCTTGCTGTGCGGCAATGCACGCGGCAGGGTCTTTTGCCATGGAATGCACTGCGTTCATCGGCGACAGTCGCCGGCCGGTTAATATGAGCGGGCGCCCACAGGACTACCGCGGTCCGCCCCGAAGGTCACTATAGCGGCCCAAGGCCGCACCCAATCAAGACAAGCCACATTATCCATGCCCCGCGCCATCGTTGCCGCCGGCCATCCCGACACCGCCGCCGCCGCAGCAGCCGTGCTCGCGGCGGGCGGCAACGCCTTCGACGGCGTCGTGGCGGCACTGGCAGCTGCCTGTGTCGCCGAGCCCGTGCTCGCCTCCCTCGGCGGCGGCGGCTTCCTGCACGCCCGCCCGGCGGGGGACGCGCCGCTGGTGCTCGATTTTTTCACCCAGACGCCCCAGCGCAAGGCACCCACGGCCGGGCTCGACTTCCACCCGGTGCATGCCGACTTCGGCGACGCCACGCAGGAGTTCCACATCGGCCGCGGCGCCATGGCCACCCCGGGTGCGGTGGCGGGGCTGTTCGAGATCCAGCGGCGCCTGTGCCGGTTACCCATGCTGGATCTGCTGGCGCCGGCCCAGACGCTGGCGGCGCGCGGCGTTGTGGTCAATGCCGTGCAGCACGGCATCGCCCGCATCGTCGAGCCCATCTTGCGAGCCGATCCAACCGCCTTCGCCTTGTTCGCATCACCAGCGCGGCCGGATCGGCTCGCCACCGTCGGCGAGCGCGTGCCCTGGCCCGAGCTCGCCGCGGCGCTGGACGCGCTGGCAAAAGCGGGCCCCGCGGTGCTGCACGGCGGCCCCTGGGCAGAGCGGCTCGCGGCGGACTGTGCGGCGGGCGGCGGCCATTTGTGCATCGCAGACCTTTCAGACTATCGGGTCGCACACCGCGCGCCGCTCGCACTGGACTACCGCGACGCCCGGCTATACCTCAATCCGCCACCGTCCGTGGGCGGCGCCCTGCTGGCGCTGACCCTCGAGCTGCTCGCGGAGACACCCGTCGACAACATGGCCTTCGGCAGCCCCGCGCATCGCCTCGCCCTAGCGACCGCGATGGCCGTAACAGCGGAGATCCGCGCGGCGCTCCCGCACGGGCGTTTACCCGATGCCGCCGCGCGGGCGGCGAGACGCACCGGCTTCGCTGCTCGGCTGCAAGCATTCGGGCCTGCCGTTCACCGCGGCACGACGCAGATCAGCATTGTGGACCGCGACGGGAATCTGGCCAGCCTGACCCTATCCAACGGCGAAGGGGCGGCCTATGTCCTGCCGGGCACAGGCATTATCCTGAACAACATGTTGGGCGAAGCAGATCTCGCCGGCGGTAGCTTCCACCGCTGGCCTGAGAATACCCGGCTCGGCTCCATGATGTGCCCGACACTGCTGGCCCATGGCGCCGGCGGCTGGACCGTCACCGGCTCCAGCGGCAGCAACCGCATCAGAAGCGCGATCCTGCAGGTGCTGGT
>NZ_JAIFKJ010000509.1:1864-2598 GCF_019695415.1 Thiohalocapsa sp. | reverse complement strand
CGCATCAGGCGTTTGCACCGGCAAATCGGCGTCGCCAGGTATCGAGCAGAAAGAACGGCGCATAGAGCAGCAGGAAGGAGACCAGCGCCACCCCGACCAGCCCCAGCCAGTACCAGGGCCAGGGACCGAACCAGTCCAGCAGTGATGCGCCGGCGGGCTTGGCCATGAGATACAGGAAATTCGTCCCCAGGGCCAGGTTGACGCCGAAGACGACGGCGGCCAGGGCCAAGGTGATAAAAGCAACCCGCAAGATCGACATGGGGTAAGGGCGCAGTCCGAGTGCCAGCGTGGCGTAGAGAACGCCAACCACCACCAGGCCATGTCCCGCGAAGAAAAACAGATAAGCCGGCGCCGGGAAGCCAGCGCGCAGGTCCGGTGTCAGCAGCGCCTGGGTGGTACCGGCTAGGGCCCAGAAGTAGGCCACTTCGAATACTCGCGGGCTATGGGTGACCAGCATCCAGGCCGTGACAAAGACCGCGAGCGTGCACAGGTGAAGTGGCAGCAGTTGCACCGAAGGCCCGAACTGCCGCAGCTGCAAAGCGACGTCCACGGCCTCCTGCCCCAGCAGCAGGGCCGCCAGCATCAAGCCCACCGGCGTCACCGCCGCCGGAGCCAAGCGGCGCACCGCAAGTGGCAGCAGCAGGGCCACCGCCGCAATGAGCACCAGAGTCCAGAGATGCGCGGTGCCGAAGAGTACAAAGGGGGGAGCGACCGTCATCTGCGGAGCCCATCTG
>NZ_JAIFKJ010000509.1:0-1854 GCF_019695415.1 Thiohalocapsa sp. | reverse complement strand
CATCTGCGGAGCCCATCTGAGGAGCCTGTCACAGCGGCGTCACCAGCGCCGATGACCAGGAGCATATACGCTGGGGCGGCGGGCGTCGCTACCAGGCGTGCAGCGGCCGCGGGCAGGCCCACGCTCGGACCTCAGCCAGGTGCGCGCAGCGTCAGCGTATCCCCCCGCTGGATCAGCTCGAACCGCTTCAGATAGTTCATGCCGAGCAGGACCTCATCGCCCGGCATGTTGGGCATAACGACGGCGCGGACGTTGCGCGCCGTGAGTCCTGCGACATCCACACTGTCGAGCCGCGTGGTCCAGGTACGCACCAGCCCGTTTGCAGTCTTGCTCATGCCGCCCGGCAGCAGCGGCAGCTCCAAGCGCTCCGCCAGGGCCACGGGCAGCGCGACGGCGGTGGCGCCGGTGTCGACCAAGAAGGTCACGGACTCGCCGTTGATGCGCCCGCCGGCGACATAGTGTCCCATGCGGTTGCGTTGCAGGACGACGCTCGGCACCCCGTCGGCGTCCACCCGCAGCGCCGGGTCAGGATTGGGATTGCGCTGGTGGTCCAGGTGATTCTGGAACAGCAGCACCAGGAGTGCGAGCCCCACCACCCAGGCGGCGATGAGCATCGCCTTGCCCAGGCGCGAGGGCATATCGCGTGTCGATGGGAAGTTCTCGGCCATACCCATTACATGGGGACGGCCGGGGCCGGTCTTTAACGCCTGCCGTCGGCGAGATCAGCGATGCCGCCCGCGAGACGCGGCACACTCAGTAGCTGACGAGCTTGGGCAGCGCCTTCGCCTGCTCGACCCAATCCTCCACCTGCGCGGCAGCCGGGGGGCGCTGCGTCAGCTGCTTGGCCTCGTTGGTTTGCAGGAGCTTTGCGTGAAGATTGTCGGGGCGGCGTGTGGCGAGCTCCTTCACCGTATCCACGCCCGCCTCCTCCAGCAGATCCGAGTAGACCCCAGAGACACCTTTGATGCGGGCCAGGTCGGCGCGATTCACCAGCTCCAGCAACGCCGACGGCTCGCAGCCGCACTCCGCAGCGAGGGCCTTGCGTTGCGCTGGCTCGGCAGCGGCTTCCACCAGGGTCTCGTTATCGTTGATGTCCTTCGCGGCCAGCGCGCTCAGCACGGCGTCTGTGATGCCTCTCAGGTCTTTCAGTGAAGTTGCCATGGCGGTGTCCTCTAGGGTTGGATGGTCGGGCGCTTGGATGTCAGTGGCTGCGATGGCGCGGAGTGATGTGCTAGAAGGCCGCCGGCGCGCTATCCGCTTCGCTGTCGGCCATTTCCCGGCATTTAGCCTGGGCTTCGTCTGCCGCGCCAGGCGGCTGAATCATAAATGATTTCAGGCAGCAGACAAGACCTGCGCATAGGCTGAGGAAGCACACCACCTTGACAGCCCGGCCGGCGGCTCCGAGCATCCCGCCGCCTAACACCCGCAGTGGCGGTGTCTATCACGCTTTGCTCAGCATGCTCCCCAAGCTCAATTCCCTACAGTGGCTCGTCGTCGTACTGGGCCTGTTCTTCTATGGATTCACTGTCTTCGCCGTGACGCGAGACTACTACCTACGCAACCCGCCGCGGCCCCCGGCCCAGGCTGCGAGCCAGACGACGGATATGGCACGCCTCGGTCAACAGATGCGCGCCGCACTGGCGGACGGCGATGCCGCCGCGGCCGCCGCTGCCTCGAGCCCCAACCCCGCCGTGCTCGCCAAGGAGGCGGACCGGCCCTTCCGTGCCCACCCGTTCGCCGCTCCCATCCCGCGTTACCGGCGCCCGGTCGGGCCCCCCCCCGAGGACGCGGACCCCACGAATGACCCCGCCCCGGCCCGGCCCCAGGCCGCGGACACCACCGCGGGGCCCCAGG
>NZ_JAIFKJ010000167.1:3101-8722 GCF_019695415.1 Thiohalocapsa sp. | reverse complement strand
CACCGATGGCGGTGTGATCAATAACGATGCGACCCTCGACAACTCCGGCTATCTCGGCAACTACGGCCAGATCAACAACCAGGCCAACGGCGTCTTGCGCAACAGCGGCGAGCTGTACAACGCGGGCGCGATCCGCAACAGCGGCCTGTTCGAGATCACGGACACGGGCGAGGTGATCGGCGGGGGCGCCTTCATCCAGGAGTCCGCAGGCGGTGGACCAACATCCACTGGCACAGGACCGCTGAATAGCGGCGGGGTCCCGGAGACCGTCGTCAACGGGCTGCTGGAGGCCGGCACCATCTCCATCGATGCCGGCCGGTTGAGCGGCGACGGCGGTAGGATTGGACTCGACGGGTCCTTCGACCCCGCCGCGATCGCCTCGGACTTCGGACCCAACATCCCGTCGATCGGCGACGCGATCGGCATCGGTGCGGATGCCACCGTGGACGCAGAGGACATGGCCAACGGCCAGATCGGCACGCTGACCTTCGAGAGCGCCGTGCAGTTCGAAGGAACGCTGATGGTGGATATGGTGGGCTTCGAATCCGGCGAGCTCGACTTCTACGAGGTCCTCGATACCATCACGTTCGGCACCGGCAGCCAGGTCATCTTCGACGACTTGTCGTTCCTCACCGAGCCCGGCACCTATGAGGTCAGCTTCATCGACGCAGATGACATCCTGGGCTTCGATAACCTCGGTGCGACCTTCCTCGGGCTTCCCGACTGGGCCGACGCGGACCTGCTCTTCGTCGACAACAACGCCAGTATCCGGCTGCGGGTCACCGAGGGGCAGCAACAGATCCCGCTGCCCACGCCCTTGTGGCTGCTGCTGCCCGGTCTGGGGGCGCTCGGGCTCGCCCGGCGGCGGTGTGGTCGGAGCGGCTGAGGCGATTCGGCGCCCAGTCGCGGCGGGGACGCCGCTCCCACAGGGCTCGACTACCGGGCGGCGTCTTGACGGCGGCGGTTTCGCTGGCGCGAGGCCTCCGGTAGCCTATCTTGGTTCCGGCCAGAAGCGAATCCCGCATGAGCGAAGACAAGACGGTCTATTTCGTCGCCGGGCTGCCGCGCAGCGGCTCGACCCTGTTGATGAACATCCTGGGGCAGAATCCCCGTTACTACGTCACGCCCACGTCCGGCATCCTCGATATGCTCGCCCAGGTGCGCAACACCTGGGACAAGAACGATGCGAATCGCGCCCGGGATCGCCAAGAGAACGAGGTTCTGAAGCGCAACGTGCTGCGCAGCATGCTCTACGGCTACTTCGAAAAGGAGCCGCAGCCCGTGTGCTTCGACAAGAACCGCTATTGGCTGGAGTTCCTGGAGATGGCCGCCGAGCTGATCGGGGGGCGCGACCGGGTCAGGGTGCTGGTGACGGTGCGGGACCTGCGCGACGTACTGGCGTCTTTCGAGGGGCTGTACCGCAAGACCTCGGCCCTGGGCCAGGTGCCGCTGGAGATGAACAATGTCGTCAAGTGCAAGACGGCGCTCGGGCGCTTCGAGCTCTTCATCGACGATGCCCAGCCCGTGGGGCGCGCCTTCAACGCCGTCAGGGACGCGCTGACCCGTGGCTGGCGCCAGAACATGCATTTCATCGATTACGAGCAGCTGACCAACCACCCGCGCGAAGTCCTGGAAGGGGTCTATCGGTTCCTCGATGAGCCGCTGTTCCGGCACGACTTCGACAACGTGGAGCAAATCACCACGGAAGACGACTTCGCTTACGGCTTCAAGGACCTGCACAAGATCCGCATGAAGGTCGAGCCACAGGGCCCACAGTGGCCCAGCATCTTCGACGACTCGGTCCAGGGAAGCCCGGCCTGGAAGCGGGTGGCCCATTTCGCGCGCTTCTGGGACAAGGCGGTCACCGCGCAGGGGATCAGTCTGCACCAGGCCAACCCGTCGCCCGTGCCGCCGGCGGCGAGCTGACGCGGCGCTGGAACGCCAAAACGGCAGAGGGTTGGTTCCGGGACGCAGGCCATTACTGTTGCCGCCGCCTCGAAGCGCTCCTGCTCGGGGGCGCTGCGCCTTGCCAGTCACCCCGCGGGACGCACCCTGACGGCCGTCCAACGACGCTTCTTGGGAGTATTGGTTGCGGGAACGCACAGGGCGGCCTGGCGCGACAGTCATGTGCTGGGCGCCGGCGGGAGTACGCTGCATTTCTCCGGCAAGGCACATCGTCTGTACCTGCAGGCGATGCGGTCTGTTCGTCGCGGATGCGAGCGTATTTCCAAGCTCAGGCGGCGGCGAAGCCCCTTCGCTGACCATCGAGGCGCTTTCCTTGCGCACGCCGGATCACATCGCCGGCCTACTGAGCCGCGGGTCGTTATAACCACCCGGGATCGCCGGAGACACGAGATGATGGCGATGGAAGAAGACGAGTCCGGGCGTCCCCGACAGTCACCTTGTTGCATCCTTGGCGCCGACCCCCGCTCGCGCCGCCCGGGCGTCCACCGGAGCCTCACCCCGTCGCCGTCCTGATCCACTCCACGCGCTTCCTCATCACCCCGTAGTACACGACCGGAATCACCACCAGCGTCAACACGGTGGAGACGAAGAGACCGAACAGCAGGGAAACGGCGAGCCCGGAGAAGATCGGGTCATCCAGGATGAACACGGCGCCGGCCATGGCGGCGATGGCGGTGAGCATGATGGGCTTGGCGCGGACGATGGCGGACTCGATGACCGCCTGCTCCAGGCTGCTGCCCTCTCTGACCTGCTGGTTGATGAAGTCCACCAGCAGGATGGAGTTGCGCACGATGATGCCGGCGAGTGCGATCATGCCGATCATGCTGGTGGCGGTGAACTGGGCACCGAGCAGGGCATGGCCGGGCATGATACCGATGATGGTGAGCGGAATCGGTGCCATGATCACCAGTGGCACCAGGTAGCTGCGGAATTGGGCGACCACCAGCAGGTAGATCAGCAGCAGGCCGACGCCGTAGGCCAGCCCCATGTCACGGAAGGTCTCATAGGTGATCTGCCATTCGCCGTCCCATTTGACGCTGAACTCGTAGGGGTTGTCCGGCTGCTGCATGTACCACTGCGGCAGGCCGAGATCGTCGGTGAGCCGGCCGGCGATGGCGAACAGGCCATAGAGGGGGCTGTCGATGGGGCCGGCCATGTCGCCGGTGACATAGACGACGGGCAGCAGGTCCTTGTGGTAGATGCTGTGGGCGCGGGTGGTCTCCACCACGTCGACGATCTCCGACAGGGGCACCAGCTGCCCGCCCATCGAGCGCACTCTCAGCGCCAGAACCTGCTCCAGGTCCGCCTTGTCGGCGGCGTCGTACTCGACGCGGATGGGCACGGCGTACTTGACGTTGGCGCCGTGCAGGAAGCTCATGTCCTCGCCGTCCAGCACCGTGGCCAGCGCCTGGGCGACGCTGGCCTGCTCGACGCCTAGGCGCGCGGCCTTGGCGCGGTCCACCACCACGAGCACCTTCTCCGACGGGTATTCCACCGAGTCGTCGATGTCGACGATGTCAGCGGTCTCGCCGAAGACCTCGCGCACCTGCTTGGCGATGGCGATCTGACCGTCGTAGTCGATGCCGTAGACCTCGGCGACCAATGGCGAGAGCACCGGCGGGCCGGGCGGGATCTCGACGAGCTTGGCATTGCCGTCGTATTGCCTTGCGATGGCCTGCAAGGGTTCGCGCAGCCTGAGCGCGATCTTGTGGCTCTTGTCGTCGCGGTGGTGCTTGTCCACCAGGTTGACCTGGATGTCGCCCAGGTGTGCGCCTTCGCGCAGGTAGTACTGGCGCACCAGGCCGTTGAAGTTGATGGGCGCGGCGGTGCCGGCGTAGACCTGGTAGTTGGCCACCTCGGGGACGGTGCTCAAGAATTCGCCCATCTCGCCGAGGACGCGCGCCGTCTGCTCCAGGCTGGTGCCCTCGGGCATGTCGAGCACCACCTGGAACTCGCTCTTGTTGTCGAAGGGCAGCATTTTCATGATCACCACCCGGTTCACGGCGAGCAGCATCGAGCCCGCAATGAGCAGCAGCACACCCGCCAGCAGCAGCCAACGGTTCAGCTTGCCGCGGCCGCCCGCCAGGAAGGGGCCGATGAGGGTGTTGAACAGACGCTTCAGGAAGGCGCTGCCGCCCTCGTCATGGTGTCCGTGCGCGGACTCGCCGGAGGCGGCTGCGGCATCATGCCGCCTGCCGAGCATGAAGTTGCTCATCCAGGGGGTGAAGACGAAGGCCACCACCAGGGAGATGAGCATGCCCATGGAGGCGTTGATGGGAATCGGGCTCATGTACGGCCCCATCAGCCCGGTGACGAAGGCCATGGGCAAGAGGGCTGCGATGACGGTGAAGGTGGCCAGAATCGTCGGGCTGCCCACCTCGTCCACGGCGCCCGGCATCAGCTCCAGGAGTTTCTTCCGGGGCCACAGCGCCATGTGCCGGTGGATGTTCTCGACCACGACGATGGCGTCATCGACCAGGATGCCGATGGAGAAGATCAGCGCGAACAGCGACACGCGGTTCAGCGTGAAGCCCCAGGCCCAGCTCGCGAACAGCGTCAGCGCCAGGGTGACGATGACCGCGGCGCCGACGATGATGGCCTCGCGCCAGCCGATGACCAGCAGCACCAGCGCCACGACGCTGATGGTGGCAAACGCCAGCTTGGTGATGAGCTTCTTCGCCTTGGTGTCGGCGGTCTCGCCGTAGTTGCGGGTGATGCTGACCTCCAACCCCTCGGGGATGAAGATGCCCTCAAGCTGCCCGAAGCGCTCGACGACGCGCTCGGCGATGTCCACGGCGTTCTCGCCCTCCTTCTTGGCGACGGCGATGGTCACCGCGGGCGTCGCGCAGCCCATGGCCAAGGCGCAGTCGCCGACCTCACCGACCTCCTGGGTGCCTTCGCCGTGGGCGGCACCCGGCCCCATGCCCATCCAGACGTAGCTCTCGGGCTCCTCCGGGCCGCGCTCGATGCTGGCCACATCGCGCAGGTAGACGGGCCGACCGCCGTGCAGGCCCACCACCAGGGCGCCGATGTCCTGCGGGTCAGTCAGGAAGGTGCCCGCCTGCACCAGCACCTCGGTGTTGTCGGCCACCACGCCGATGTCGTCGCGGATTGTGTTGCTGGCCTGAAGCGAGCGGCGCAGGTCGGTGAGGTCGATGCCGTGGGCGGCGAGCGCCTGCGGGTCCAGGATGACGCGCACCACCTGCTCGGGCACGCCGACGGTGTAGACGTCGCGGGTGCCCTCCACACGCTTGATCTCCTGCTCCAACGCGTGGGCCACCTTGCCCAGCTCGTAGGCGCCGACGTTTTGGTCCTTGGACCACAACGTGGCGGTGAGGATGGGCACGTCGTCAATGCCCTTGGGCTTGATGATGGGCGGCGCCACGCCGAGGTTCGGCGGCAGCCAGTCCTCGTTGGACATGACTTTGCTGTGCAGGCGCACGATGGCGTCGGTGCGGTCCTCGCCGACGCGGAACTGCACCGTGATCACGGCCATGCCGGGGCGCGAGACGGAGTAGATGTGCTTGACGCCCTTGATCTCGGAGAGAACCTGCTCGGCCGGGCCGGCACTGAGATGCCCCACTTCCGTGGCCGACGCCCCGGGGTACCGGGCGAACCCGCCCCGGCACGGGACGTTTATCCGGGCGCCCTCCCCC
>NZ_JAIFKJ010000167.1:0-3091 GCF_019695415.1 Thiohalocapsa sp. | reverse complement strand
GCTGTCCGCGTCTGATCGCGGCGGCCCTGGGCGCGGCGGGTGCGGCAATGAGATGCGCCACGTCCCGGGCCGACGACCCGGGTAACGGGAGGAAGACGTCCGCGAAGGTGACGTGGATCGGCGGCTCTTCCTCCCGCGGGGTGATGAGGATGGCGAAGAGTCCGAGCAGCAGCCCCACCAGGGCCAGCAGCGGGGTGATCTCGGTGTTTTGGAACTGGGCGGCGATGCGGCCGGAGAGGCCGAGGCCGGTGTCAGCTCCGGAGCTGCCACCCGAGCTGCCGCCGACGGCCGGAGCACCGGCATCCGTGGTGCCTGACTCAGCCATCGTCACCGCCCCCAGTCCCGATCCCAGTTCCGGTCCCAGCCTCGGCCTTGGCCCTCGCCCGGGCCTTCAGCGCGACGCCGGCGGCGATGGGGTCCAGCGCGACGGTCTCGCCCGCCGTGAGACCGGACAAAACCACCAGCGCATCGCCATGGTCGCGGCCGACCCGGATCTGGCGGAAGTGCACGCCGCGGTCCGGGTCCAGCACATAGACGCCGGTGACCTCGGAGCGATAGACCACGGCTGCCTTGGGCACCGTCAGCTCGTCCTTTTTGCCCGTGACGATGCCCGTCTTGACGAACATACCGGGAAAGAGATTCTTGAGCCCCTGCGGCAGGTCCAGGCGCACCTTGAACGTGTTGGAGCCCATGTCCGCGAACGGGAAGACCGTGATCCGCTCCGGCTGGACCACCTCGGCCTGCTCACCGCCGGTCGGCCGGTAGACCTTGACCCCCTCCAGCTCGCGCCCCGCCGGGCTCCCGCCCTGCCGCACATCCACCGCCACCCCCCGCTCGCCCCACGACACGCCGGACATCACCGGCTGCCCGGGGCTCGCGATCTCCCCGAGCTCCACATGGCGATTGGTGACAATGCCGGAGTAGGGTGCGCGGATGCGGGTGTACTCCAGCTGCTCCTGCGCCTGCTCCAGCGCCGCCTGGGCCGCGTCGAGACGCGCCTCGGCGCCGGCCAGCTCGGCTTCGGCGCGGTCCATCTCAGACTCGGAGATGTTCTTGTTGGCGTACAGCCCCTCCACCCGGGCGAACTCGTCCTTGGCGCGGGAGAGATCCGCCGTCGCCGACTTGAGCTCCGCGGCCGCTTGGGCGACGCGGGCGCGGTGCTCGTTGTCGCGCAGCCGGGCGATGATGTCGCCCTTCTCCACGAAGTCGTCCACGTCGTAGAGGATCTCTTCCACCTGGCCCTGGGTCTGAGCGGAGACCGTGGTGCGGTTGATGGCCTCGACGATGCCGTCCAGGCGGTACTCCCGCGGCACGGTGCGGTAGGCGACCTCGGCGCTCGGCAGCGCCGCCGGCGCATCGCCGGTCGCATCCGGGGGTGCATCCGCGGCGGCGAGCACCGGCGGCGCCAGGAGCAGCGCCAACAGGGACGACAGGCGCGTTCTGTGTCGTTGCGTCATCATGGTTTGTTGCGTCCAGAATACATTAGATTTCTCTAATATACTTGTATTGCCTTGATCCATCAAATCTTTCGATGCACATGGCACGTTTACGCCACGGTTGCGGGGGGCGCCATGACGGAGCGCAGGCGAAACAGTCACCATCGTTGAGGCCGGCCGGATGACGGCCCGAACCGCAGCGGCGATATCGGCCTCTCGGGTCTTCTGTGGTGGCTTCGCACGAGCGCCAGCAGCATGCTCGCTTGTACCTACTGGACCGTCAAACAAGGGCGCTGACTCTCCAGCGTTGTCTCAAAGTCGCAACCTCGCCTGCCTGGACCCTGGCCGTTCGCCCTGTCAGGTCCGCCGCCAGGGTGAGAGCCACCGCAGGATCACCGCCCCCCGAGCTGCATCCTTGCATTGGGAGGGGCATCGTGGCTGAGTGCTGCGTTATGGTCGCTCGCCGGCGGCGGCTGTTACGCTTGGCGCCGCCCACCTCCCGCACCTCGGCCCCATTGACCCGGCGCGCCCCAACCAGAACCGCCGCGGCTCAGGAGCAACCCCAATGCCGACCCAGCAACCCTGGCACACCCGCAGCACCGAGGACGTTCAGAGCGCCCTCGGCGCCGACGCGCAGGGTCTCACCAGCGACGAAGCCGCCGACCGCCTCGACCGGCATGGATACAACGAGCTTCCTCGCGCCGATGCGGTTTCGCCTTGGAAGATCCTCACAGCGCAGTTCCAGAACGTGCTCATCATCATCCTGCTCATCGCGGTGGCGTTGTCCGCGGTGTTGGGGGAAGTGCTGGAGTCGCTGGCCATCGCCGTTATCGTCCTCTTCGCCATCGGGCTCGGCTTCGTGCAGGAGTACCGCGCCGAGCGGGCCATGGAGGCCCTGCGCAGGATGGCAGCCCCGGCGGCACGGGTTATCCGCGACGGCCACGAGCGCACTGTTCCGGCCCGTGAGGTGGTCCCGGGTGACCTGGTGCTGCTGCATGCGGGCGACCGCATCCCCGCGGACCTGCGGCTGACGGAGGCCGTGAACCTACGCATCAACGAGGCGGCACTGACAGGCGAGTCGGTGCCCGTCAGCAAGGCCACGGATGCCCTGCCCGACCCCGAGCTCGCTGTCGGGGACCGGGTTAATCTGGCCTACTCCGGCACCGACGTCGCCTACGGGCGTGGGCGCGGCATCGGCGTTGAGACAGCCTTGGGGACCGAATTCGGCCGCGTCACCGGCATGCTCGCCGGTGTCGAGCAGCTGCGCACGCCCTTGCAGCAGAACCTGGACAAGGTGGGCCGGGTGCTGGCCATCGCTGCCGGCATCGTCGTCGTGCTCATCGCTGGGCTCGGCGTGCTGCGGGGCGAGCCGATCCTGGAGATGTTCATCTTCGGCGTGGCGCTCGCCGTGGCGGTGGTACCCGAGGCCCTGCCTGCGGTGGTGACCATCTCGCTCGCCATCGGCGTGCAGCGCATGGTAAAGCGCCATTCGCTGGTGCGGCGGCTGCCGACGGTGGCGCCCCCCGGCCGCACGTCGGTCCTCCGCCCGGACCCGCCCGGCCCCCCCCCCCGCCACACGATACCCGCTCCCACCCTCCGGACCGCCCGCCCACGCCACCCGGTCCCGGGCCGCGACCGCCGCCCCGCGAGGCACA
>NZ_JAIFKJ010000512.1 GCF_019695415.1 Thiohalocapsa sp. | reverse complement strand
GCTCTGGATCGCGCTGCTCGGGCCTTTCGGCGTCTGGCTCGCGGACCAGCTTACGGACCCCTACAAGCACGATCCTCAACAACCCGCGCCAGGGCGCTTTTCCGTGCAGATCGAGATCGGCCGCGAGACGTAGCTTTAGCGCTGCCGCCAGGCCGCAGCCGCATCGCTGCGCTAGCGCCGCCCAGCCTTGGCCGCCTGCTCCAATCGCAGCGCGAACGAGGGCTCGAGCCGGATGCCGCGCACCTTGTCCTGCAGCACCAGGTTCTGTCGCCAGCTCGCCACCGTCACCCAGGGCACATCCTGCTGGACGCGGTGCGCCAGCTCACGATAGAGCCGCGCGCGCTCGGTGCGCTCGGTGGTCGTACGGGCCTGCTCGATCAGCCGGTCCACCTCGGGGTTGCAGTACCAGCCGGAATTGAACCCTCCTTCTGAGGGCACCGCATCGCAGCGCAGCGCCAGGTATGGGAGGGTGTCCGGGTCGTTGGTCATCCAGGCCATCTGGGCCAGGTCGGCGTTGGCGTCCAGGCCATCGTTGACCCGGGCCAGGTAGGCGTTCCACTCGAAGCTCTCGATCTTCGCCTGCACCCCCACACGCGCCAGATCGCCCTGAATGGCGGTGGCCATGGCCAATGGGGCGAGCATGCCCGAGCCGCCCCGCGGCACGAGAAAGGTCAGCGCCAGCCCATCAGCATGACCCGCTTGGGCCAGCAGCGTCCGTGCGCGCTCGGGGGCGTATGCATAGGTCGGGCCCGCCGGATCAAAGGCCCAGGCAAACGCCTGCGGCACCGGCCCATCCGCCACCACCGCGGTGTCGCGCAGCACGTCCCGCACCAAGGTGCGCCGGTCAATGGCTAGGTTCAGCGCCCGGCGCACCCGCACATCCGCAAGCGGGCCGCTGCGGGTGTTGAGGATCAGAAACCACAGGTGCGGACCAGTGGCCTCCAGCACCCGATAGCCCGGTCGCTTGCGAAATGCGGCCACGTTGTCCGGCGAGAGCTCCAGCGCCAGGTCCACGCCGCCCGCCAGCAGCTCCGCGACTCGGGTCATGGGGTCGGTGAGGGGGCGGAAGATCAGGCTCTGTAGCGGCGCCCTGCCAGCATGCCAGCCCTCGAAGCGCGTCAGGCGCACCTGCCCGCTTCGCGTCCAGCCTGCGAACCGAAACGGGCCGGTGCCGCTTGGATGCCGCCCATAATCCTGTCCCCAGCGACGTACCGCTGCCGGCGAAACCATCAGCGCCGTCGGATAGGCCAGATTCGACAGGAAAGGGGCGAACGGCTGGCTCAGCTCGAAGCGGACGGTGAGCGGATCTTCCACCACCACCCGCTCCACCTGCTCGAAGAAGAACGCCAGCGGAAAGGGGCCCGTGTCGTGGAACGGATGCTCCGGGTCCAGCATGCGGCGGAAGTTGAAGCGCACGGCGTGCGCATCGAAGCGGCTGCCGTCATGAAAGCGCACCCCATCGCGCAGCCGAAACCGGTAGACGCGTCCGTCGTCAGACAAGGTCCAGGACTCAGCCAGGCCCGGCGCAGGCTCCAGCGTCCCAGGGCGGTATTGCACCAGCCCCTCGTAGACATTCACCAGGATGCGAAAGTCATTCAGCGCCGTGGTGACCTGTGGGTCCAGGGAGCGCGGCGCCGCCACCTGGCCCACCACCAGGGTGTCTGCCGGCGGTGTCTGGCGCGCACAGCCGGAGCAGACCAACAGCGCCGCCGTCAGCAGCGCAATGGGCAGGAGTCTGGCGGCACGCATGGTGCCTATGCGCGAAGCGCACCGGCGCCGTCGTGCGCCGGTACCGGCGTCAGCGACCGGCCGGCTGCGGAATGATGCTCTGCGCCACCAGGTAGTCGATCACCTCGTGCGCCAATTGCTCCGGCGTACGCTCGCCGGCGAGCAGCGTGAGCTCCGGGGCCTCCGGCGCCTCGTACGGGTCGTCGATGCCCGTGAACTGCTTGATCTCGCCCGCGCGGGCCTTCTTGTAAAGGCCCTTTGGGTCGCGTTCCTCGCAGACCGCAAGCGGGGTGTCCACAAACACCTCGATGAACTCACCATTCGGCAGCGTGCGCCGCACGCGGTCCCGGTCCACCCGGTACGGGCTGATGAAGGCCGTCAGCGCGATCAGCCCCGCCTGGCAGAAGAGCCCAGCAACCGCGCCGATGCGGCGG
Source organism: Thiohalocapsa sp. (assembly GCF_019695415.1). Lineage (GTDB taxonomy): Bacteria > Pseudomonadota > Gammaproteobacteria > Chromatiales > Chromatiaceae > Thiohalocapsa. The sequence goes on along the minus strand of NZ_JAIFKJ010000512.1, from coordinate 914 downwards.
ATGTTCTCCTCCCGATCCACCGCCGAGAATCCAAGCCCAAAGCGTTGAGCGAACTCATCGCCGTGCGCATCCTGCAGGATGCCGGGCCCCGCATTCAGCGCGTGGCGGACGTTATCGCCATCCAGCACAGCGCTGTGGAAGCCATAGCCCCACAGCAAGTGATCCAGCGTATTGGCCACCGTGCTCTTGCCCGAGCCGGACAGACCCGTGAACCAGATGACACAGCCCCTGTGGCCGTTCAGGCGCTCACGCGCCTCGCGCGTCACCTGGTGCTCATGCCAGGTCACATTCGTATCGTTCGCCATAGAAATCGTCTCAACAACGGGAACAGCAGCAGAGGGAGGTACGGCAGGCAGACAGCCGGGCCGGATCGGGCTTTGCCCGAAGCGGAGCAGTTTACCGACGAGCACCCGTCAGCGCCAAGCAGGGACCAGCAAGCCGGACACAATGGAGGGCCTGCAAACCAGCAGGCAGGCACCTGTCATGTAAACTGGAGGATCTCGCCGTCAGAAACGCAGGCGACGGCCGGCCCGCCGGGAAAGCGTCCGGACTAGACGTCGCGCGATGCTCACGGGCCGCCCCCATTGCTTAATCCTAGGTGCTCAGTGACCAAGCTACAGGACAATACAGCCCGAGCACGCACCGCAGTAGCAGACGCTCGCGATCTCCCAGAGGGTGTACGCTCGCTGATGGGCCTGCTCCGCGACCTTGATGTCAGCATTGAAGACTATCGCGAACATCTTGCCCGAAAACACCTTAGACCCGACGCAACCTGTCGTGCATACTCAAGAAAGCATAACTGCTAAACCTTCCAATCATCCGATCGCCATACCGCCGTGCTGACGGACCAACTGGAACAGCCCGCCGCCTAGGTGCCGCGTCCGTCCGAAAATGAACGTTCACCCTCGCCCGCC
>NZ_JAIFKJ010000394.1 GCF_019695415.1 Thiohalocapsa sp. | reverse complement strand
CGCGTCGGCGGCGCCGCGCCGAAGGAGACCTGAATCAAGCGGTCGAGCAGCCCGAGCTCATCTCGGCGCCAAAGACGCCGAATCTCCGCCGTCACCCCGCGCGCGGTGCGCGCCAGCGGAAGTGGGCGAGCTCACCGCCGCAAGGCTGACCTTCGGCAGCCGCCAGCACCGCACCTCGACTGTCCGTCAGCGTCCAGTCAACGATACCGATCTCTTCGCTGATGAAGAAATGGCGCACCGCGAGCTTGTCACGGCGCAGCAGCGGCAGACGGTGCAGCACCCGGTTCGTGAGCCGAAGGTGCAGTCCGTCGGCGGCTGCGTCGATCCGCCGGGTCACGGGGCGCCTCACGCCCAGCACGGGGTCCTCGGCGGTATCTTCCCAGGCGAGGTCGAGCGTCGCGGCAGGGAATCGGCGGTGCCGGCGTACGCCGTCCACTTGCCAGCAGATGTCCAGGTAACGCAGCGAGCGGCTGTTCCGATAGGTTTGCAGCACCACGGCGCCGCCGGTGGCCGCATCCGGAGCAAACAGGAAATCCCAACCCTGCAGCGGCAGCGGCCGAATGCCGAAGCTGTGCTCGTAGTATCCAGAGGCGGCCTGCCAGGTCCATTGGTTTTGGCCCGCGGCCACGCGCTCGCGCAGTGCGGGTGTGGCATAGCCAGGCGTGATGCCAGGCCGCTGTGCCAACGGCATTAAGAGCTCGTTGCCCAGCATCAGGCTGCCGTGGGTGAGCGCCACCGGTGACGCGCAGTCCACGGTCCAGTGCGCCCCGAGCCAACCGCTGCCAAGCGGCCCCGGAAAGTCCTGCCCCGCCGCGGCGGGCAGCGTGACGCCGGCGAGCCCTATATGCGAGCACCGCAGCAGCAGGCCGGCGCCCGCCTCGATCTCGATTTCGGCGGCGTTCGGCCCGTGGTGGGCGAGGGCGATGCAGCATTCGGCATCGCCGGCGGTGAGGGAGCCCGGCGCCGTGGCGTCGAAGGTGCAGGCATCTGTCGGAAACAGATGCATCCAGCAGAAGGCCGCAGGCTCCGGGGTCAGCAAGGGTGCGGTAGACCCCCCTGCGGTCACCGGCAGCACACGGGCCGGCAGCTGAGGGCGGTCGAGTACACCGGCGACAATCACCAGCAGCCCGCTCTCGGCCACCGCGCCGAAGCGGTGCTGCGGATTCACCAGTGCTAGGCCGACAATGCCATGGAAGGCCGCTGAGAGCACCGCGTAATAGCGCCATTCGACGAAGCTCGCCGCTCGCAGCGCAGCGCGCCTCGGCGCCCGGCGTCCGCCGGCGCCCAGCATGGACGTGGTGCGGGGCCAGCGCCAGGCGGCGTCGGTGTGGGCTTGCGGCGCGGCGGAGTCCGGCATGTGGTTGCACCTTGCGGGCGAGTGCTTCGCAGTCTAGCGCAGGCGCGGTGGTGGTAAACCGCCTGCAAGCGCGTAGGATGGCGATGCTGGCTGGTGGCGGGTAGAGGGCTGGCCTACGGGGCCTGGGATCTGGTTGGAGATCGGGGCAGGGTCGCATGCGGCCGCACACGACCCAGATTCGCCCGTCGCTGACCCCATGGTCGGCGCCGGTATTGGCACTCTCGCCCGGAGAGTGCTTGAATTCGCCGCAGGATCGCCGCAGTTGCGCTATAACCCTAATAAATGTCGGACATCAGCCTTCGGAGGTCACCCCCATGCGGATGGACAAGCTCACCAGCAAATTTCAGATGGCCCTGGCGGACGCGCAATCGCTCGCCCTGGGTCGCGATAACCAATTCATCGAGCCAGTGCACCTGATGGTCGCGCTGCTGGACCAGGATGGCGGCACGGTGCGCCACCTTTTGGCCCAGGCGGACGTCAACGTCAACCGGCTGCGCTCGGCCCTGGGCGAAGCGCTTGAGCGGCTGCCCAAGGTGTCCGGCACCGGGGGCGATGTGAGCGTCTCCAATGCGCTGGCTAAGCTCCTGAACCTGACGGACAAGCTCGCCCAGGCCCGCAACGATGCGTACATCAGCTCCGAGCTGTTTGTGCTCGCGGCGCTGGAGGACAAGGGCGAGCTCGGCAATATGCTGCGCGACGCCGGCGCCAGCAAGGGCGCCGTCGAGAAGGCCATCGAGAACATGCGCGGTGGGGAGTCCGTCAACGACCCCAACGCCGAGGAGCAGCGCCAGGCGCTGGAGAAGTACACCATCGACATGACCGAGCGCGCCGAGCAGGGCAAGCTCGACCCGGTCATCGGCCGCGACGACGAGATTCGCCGCACCATCCAGGTGCTCGCCCGCCGCACCAAGAACAACCCGGTGCTCATCGGCGAGCCGGGCGTCGGCAAGACCGCCATCGTGGAAGGCCTCGCCCAGCGCATTGTCAACGGCGAGGTGCCAGAGGGGCTCAAGTCCAAGCGGCTCTTGAGCCTGGATATGGCCGCGCTTATCGCCGGTGCCAAATTCCGCGGCGAGTTCGAGGAGCGGCTCAAGGCCGTGCTCAACGACATCGCCAAGCAGGAAGGCAATATCGTGCTGTTCATTGACGAGCTGCACACCATGGTCGGCGCCGGCAAGGCCGAGGGCGCAATGGACGCCGGCAATATGCTCAAGCCCGCATTGGCCCGCGGCGAGCTGCACTGTATCGGCGCCACCACGCTCGACGAGTACCGCAAGTATGTGGAGAAGGACGCAGCGCTGGAGCGGCGCTTCCAGAAGGTGCTGGTCAACGAGCCCAACGTGGAAGACACGGTGGCGATCCTGCGGGGCTTGAAGGAGCGCTACGAGGTGCACCATGCCGTGGAGATCACGGATCCGGCCATCGTCGCCGCGGCGAGCCTGAGTCACAGGTACATCACCGATCGCCAGCTGCCGGACAAGGCCATCGACCTCATCGACGAGGCGGCCTCGCAAATCCGGATGGAAATCGACTCCATGCCGGAGGAGATGGACAAGCTCGACCGGCGGCTGATCCAGCTCAAGATCGAGCGCGAAGCGCTCAAGAAGGAATCCGACGAGGCCTCCAAGAAGCGCCTGTCGGACCTGGAGGGGCAGATCGCGGATTTGGAGCGCGAGTTCTCGGACCTGGACGAGATCTGGAAGTCCGAGAAGGCCGCCGT
>NZ_JAIFKJ010000067.1 GCF_019695415.1 Thiohalocapsa sp. | reverse complement strand
GTGCGCTGCATGCACTGCCTGAACGTCATGCCGAAGGCGCTGCACCCCGGTGACGACAAGGGCGTGACCATCCTCATCGGCGGCAAGCGCACGCTGAAGATCGGCGACCTGATGGGCACCGTCATCGTGCCCTTCAAAAAGCTCGAGACCGAGGAAGACTACGAAGAGATGGTGGAGCTCGCCGAGAACATCATCGACTTCTGGGCCGAGAACGGTCTCGAGCACGAGCGCTGCGGCGAGATGATCGAGCGCATCGGTCTGGCCAATTTCCTCGACGGCATCGGCGTCGACCCCGATCCGAACATGCTGGATCATCCGCGCCAGTCCTCGTATGTGCGCATGGACGGCTGGGACGAGGCTGCCGAGGAGTGGTTCGAGAAGCAGGCCGAGCAGGCCGCCGGCTAAGACCGGATCGCACAGGCGCCGGCGTGCGGCGCCGCTTGCCTTGGCAAGCGCGCGCACGCCGGTTACCTGCGCCGACCAAGATCAGCACCTAACTGTTTTCTGATTTACTGGAGGACCATCGATGGCCAAAGACATGCGCGAGCCCATCGAATCCGGCTGCCCCGATCCGTGGCAGTACATGCATCCGGTGATGCGCAAGAACTTCGGGCAGTGGAAGTATCACGAGCATCCGCGCCCCGGCGTGCTGCGCCACGTCGCCTACAGCGGCGACGAGATCTGGACCGTCAAGGCTGGTACCCAGCGTATCCTCGACGTCTTCACGCTGCGCAAGCTCTGCGACATCGGCGATACCTACGCCGACGGCTATGTGCACTTCACCCTGCGCTCCAACATCGAGTACATGGTGACCGAAGAGTCGCGGGTTCAGCCGCTGATCAACGCGCTGGAAGACGCGGGGTTCATCGTCGGCGGCACCCAGAACTCCGTCACCATGATCTCGCACACCCAGGGCTGGCTGCACTGCGACATCCCCGGCACCGACGCGTCGGGTGTGGTCAAGGCGATGATGGACGAGCTCATCGACGAGTTCCGCAACGCCAACATGCCGAACCGCGTGCACATCACCACCAGCTGCTGCCAGATCAACTGCGGCGGCCAGGGTGATATCGCCATCAACGTGCAGCACACCAAGCCGCCGAAGATCAACCACGACCTGGTGGCCAACGTTTGCGAGCGCCCGTCCGTGGTCGCCCGTTGCCCGGTGGCGGCCATCCGTCCGGCGATGGTCAACGGCAAGCCGTCGCTGGAAGTGGACGAGCGCAAGTGTATCTGCTGCGGTGCCTGTTATCCGCCTTGCCCGCCCATGCAGATCAACGATGCCGAGCACACCAAGCTCGCCATCTGGGTGGGTGGCAACCACTCCAACGCACGCGGCAAGCCGACCTTCCAGAAGCTGGTCGCCGCCGGCATCCCCAACAACCCGCCGCGCTGGCCGGAGGCGACCGCCATCGTCAAGCGCATCCTGAAGGCCTACAAGGAAGGTGCGCGGGACTGGGAGCGCGTCAACGAGTGGATCGAGCGCATCGGCTGGCCGCGGTTCTTCGAAGAGGTGGAGCTGCCGTTCACCAAGTATCACATCGATACCTGGCGTGGCGCTCGGGCCAGCTTCAACAGCTCGTCGTACATCCGCTTCTGATCGCGCCGAGCGCATAAGCTCCGGCCCGCAGGAGCGCTCGCCGGCGGCCCGCCCGAATCGCTATCGCGGCAGGCCGCCGGCAACCACCGAGAGGGTCCCGTCCCCAGACGGCCAGATCGAGACTGCCCAGCCCGAGGTCTCCATGAAATTCGCAATCCAGATCAACGAAGGACCGTATCAGCACCAGGCATCCGATTCGGCGTACTTCTTCACGAAGGCAGCGCTGGAGAAGGGTCACGAAGTCTTCCGTGTGTTCTTCTACCACGACGGCGTCAACAACGCCTCCCGGTTGACGACGCCGCCCCAGGACGACCGTAACATCGTCGCGCGTTGGGCCGAGCTGGCCGAGCAGCACGACCTCGACATGGTGGTCTGTGTCGCCGCCGCCCAGCGCCGCGGCATGGTCGACGAGGGTGAGATGCAGCGCAACGGCAAGGATGCGACCAATATCCATCCGCGCTTTCGTATCTCCGGGCTCGGACAATTGGTCGAGGCAGCCATCCAGTCGGATCGCTTGGTCGTCTTCGGAGACTGAGGGTACATCGAGCCTACGCGTCTGCACTGAGCCCGACAGACGACCGTGCATACGACCAAGTCCTAAAGGGGGACGACATGTCGGAAACCATCAAGCAGTTTCTCTATCTCAATCGTAAGGCGCCCTACGGGACCATCTACGCCTGGGAGTCTCTGGAGGTCGTGCTGATTGGCGCCGCGTTCGATCAGGACGTGAGCCTGGCGTTCATGGACGACGGTGTGTATCAGCTGACTAAGGGACAGGACACCACAGGCCTGGGCATGAAGAACTTCTCGCCCACGTACGCGGCCCTCGGTGATTACGAGGTCAAGAAGATCTTCGTCGAGAAGGAGTCGCTGGACGAGCGCGGCTTGACGCTGGACGATCTCCAGCATCTCGTCTGGGAGGACGAGGACGACGACTGGGCCGAAAAGGACTCCATCAAGCTCGTCTCGCGCGAGGAGATGACGGCGATCATGGACGGCGCCGACGTCGTCTTCAGCTTCTGATGCCAGCGCCGCAACGAGGATAACGATGAGCACTCTGCACACCGTCAACAAATCCCCATTCGAGAAGACCTCCCTGGACGCCTGTTTGTCCCACGCCAGTGCCGGTGCCAACGTCCTCCTGATGGAGGACGGGGTCTATGCCGCGACCAAGGGCACTGCGGTCGAGCAGCGCGTGAAACAGGCGCTCGATTCGGTCAAGCTGTACGTGCTGGGGCCGGATCTGATGGCGCGGGGTCTGTCGGAAGACCGCGTCATCGACGGCATCAGCGTCGTGGACTATGCGGGCTTCGTGGATTTGGCCGCGGAGAACGATAAGGTCCAGGCCTGGCTGTAATCCCAGCAACCTTAAAACCAACCTCAGATCAGGAGTAGCAACATGCCTATCGAAGTCAACGGTAAGAGCCTCGAAACCGACGAAGAGGGTTACCTCGCCAACATCAACGACTGGGAGCCCGGCGTCGCCGA
>NZ_JAIFKJ010000068.1 GCF_019695415.1 Thiohalocapsa sp. | reverse complement strand
GGGGGTGGGGTGTTGGGTGTGTGCGTGGGGGGGGGTGGGGGTGGGGGTGGGGGCCGGGGGGGGCCGGGCCCGGCGTGGGGCTGTTGGTGTGGGCCGTGGGGGGGGGAGGGGCCAAGCGTGAGAGGGTGGCGGTTCGGCCGGGGGTTGGGGGCTGGTGCGGGTGCGGACTCGACCTGGGGGGGCTGGGCCGGGGGTGGGGTTTGCGGGCCCGGCTCGGGCAACGGCACGGGCTCGGGCTGCCGCTCGGCCGGCACCACCACCTCTTCCTTGGGCAGGATCTCGTAGAAATCGAACTTGGGCTTCGGGCGCGGGTCCTCGGCCTGCTGGGGCGCGACTGCAGCCGTTGTGGGCTGCTGTGCCAGCTGCTGGTCATTCAGCATCCACGCGGCGCCCACGCCGAAGGCGCCCACCAGCCCGCCGGCGAGGAACCAGAAGGCGCAGGTGCCGCGCGGCTCCTTACGCCGGCGCGGGGGCGGGGAGCCCTTGCGATAGTCTCGGGTCATGCGGTTGTCTCGTCTACATGCGCTCCGGCGCCGAGACGCCGAGGAGGTTCAGCCCGTTGCGCAGCACCTGGCGCACCGCCAGGATGAGCTGGACCCGCGCGTCGCGCAGCTCGGCGTCGTCCACCAGGAACTGGTGTGCGTTGTAATAGGTGTGGAAGTCGTTGGCGAGCTCGCGCAGATAGTGCGTCAGTTGGTGCGGCTCCTCGCTGAGCGCCGCGTCCTCAACGGCCTCCGGCCAGCGGGCCAGGGTCTTGAGTAGTGCGATTTCGTGGGGCTCGGTGAGTCGATCCAGCTTACCGCTGCCGGGGAAGGACGTCAGGTCCAGCGGGATGCCGCGCTCGGCGGCCTGCTGCAGCACACTTGCCACCCTTGCATGGGCGTACTGGACGTAATAGACCGGGTTGTCCGCGCTGCGGCTCTTGGCCAGGTCGAGATCGAAGTCCATGTGCTGCTCGCAGCGGCGCATCACGTAGAAGAAGCGCGCGGCGTCCCGGCCCACCTCCTTGCGCAGCTCCCGCAGGGTGACGAACTCCCCGGAGCGGGTGGACATCTGCACCTTCTGCCCGCCCCGGTAGAGCACCGCGAACTGCACCAGCAGCACGTCCAGCCGGCGCGGATCGTCGCCCAGCGCCGACAACGCCGCCTTCACCCGCGGCACATAGCCATGATGGTCGGCGCCCCAGACGTCGATGACGCGGGTGAAGCCCCGCTCGAGCTTGTCCATGTGGTAGGCGATGTCGGAGGCGAAATACGTCGTCTGGCCGTTCTCGCGCACCACCACACGGTCCTTGTCGTCGCCGAACGCCGTGGAGCGGAACCACAGCGCCCCCGCCTGCTCGTAGACGTGGCCAGCCTCACGCAGGCGCTCCACGGCGCGGTTGACGGCGCCGGATTCCACCAGGGAGCGTTCTGAGTACCACTCCTGGTAGGTGATGCCGAGCTCGGCTAGGTCGCTGCGGATATCGTCCAGGATGGTGTTCAGCCCCAGCTCGAAGACGAAGCGGTAGCGATTGTCCCCGAGGAGTCGCTTGGCGGCGGCGATCAGCGCGTCGATGTGCGCCTCCTTATCGCCGCCGTCGCCCGGCGTGAGCTCGTCCGGCGGCAGCCCCTCGCGGACGCTGTCGGCGTCGACGCGGTAGTCGTCGCCGTGCTCGCGGTGCAGGCTGGCAGCGACGTCCCAGACATAGTCGCCCTTGTAGCCGTTGGAAGGGAAGTCCAGTGCCTCCCCGCAGAGCTCCAGGTAACGCAGCCAAACGGACGTGGCCAGGATGTCCATCTGCCGGCCGGCGTCGTTGACGTAATACTCCCTGTGCACGTCGAAGCCGACGTACGCCAGCAGGTCCGCCACCGCGGCACCATAAGCGGCACCCCGGCCGTGCCCCACATGCAGCGGACCCGTTGGATTGGCGGAGACGAATTCCACCTGCACGCGCCGGCCCGCGCCCAGTCGCGAGCGGCCGTAATCCGGACCCAGGCGCAGGATCTCGGGCACCAGGACCCGGTAGGCGCTGTCTGCGATGCGGAAGTTGATGAACCCGGGCCCAGCGATTTCCACGGTGGCGACGCTTGCCGACGCCGGCAATGCGGCGACGATGCGCTCGGCGAGATCCCGGGGCTTCATGCGCGCCTGCTTGGCGAGCACCAGGGCCGCGTTGGTTGCAAAGTCCCCGTGCGCCGAGTCCCGGGCGCGCTCCACCTGCGGCGGCTCCGCCGGCAACTCGGCGAGCAGTCCCTCGGCGTGGAGGGCCGCGAGCGCCTGTTGCAGGGTTTGCTGAATCTCGGACTTCATGCGGCTCGGCTCGTCGCGCAGGGCGGTTTCGGGGGTAGCTGTTTCGGGGCGGCTGGCAGTGGGCCGGACGGTCGGGGCTTTAGCCTCGCAAGGATACCGGAAAGGCCCTTGGCGGGTCTGCACCGCTCAGAGGCTTTCCTGGGGGTCGACGTCGATGCTCCAGCGCAGATCACGCGGCGGCTTCAGCGCACGCAGCGCCGGCAGGAGTGCCGCGAGCACACCTTGGAGAACGCCGCGCGCGGGCGCCTGCAGCAAAAGCTGCGCGCGCACGCGCCCGGCGCGGCGCTCCATCTGCGCCGGCGCCGGGCCCCAGAACTCCACCTCCGGCGGCGCGAGCGGTCGGGCTGTTTCCAGTGCCTGCGCCAGAAAGTCGAGCGCTGCCTGTTCCCGCGGGCTGTCCGCGCGCAACATGGCCTGGTGGCTGAAGGGCGGCAGGTTGGCCTCCAGGCGCTCCTGGAGCGCAGCGGTGGCAAAGGCGCCGTAGCCCTCCCGCAGCAGCAGGGTAAGCATGGGATGCTGCGGATGGCGCGTCTGCAGCATCACGGTGCCGCGGCGCTCGGCACGGCCGGCACGGCCCGCCACCTGCACCAGGAGCTGGGCCATGCGCTCCGTGGCGCGGAAGTCGCTGCCGTAGAGGCCGTGGTCCAGGTCCAGGCTGACCCCCAGCGTCACGCCGGCCCGGTGGCGCCCCCTGGCCCGCATTTGGGTCCCCAACAGGATGCGCTGCCCGCCCCCGCCGGCCGACCCCCCCAAGCACCCCCCCCCCCCCCACGCCCAGCCGCTGCCCCCGGCCCATCCGCG
>NZ_JAIFKJ010000355.1 GCF_019695415.1 Thiohalocapsa sp. | reverse complement strand
TTTACGAAGGGCCAAGGGCCAAGGGCCAAGGGCCAAGGGCCAAGGGCCAAGGGCCGGCGTGGCCGACGCTCCTCGCCTCAGCCGTCAGCCCTCAGCCCTTCCTCAAAACGGCCAAGTCCACTCGTCGTACTCCGGCATGTCGATGCCGTGCTCGAAGGCGTAGTTACGGGCATCGATCTGCATGTCGCGGAAGCGCTGCTTGGCATGCGCCCCCACCACTGACAGCCTCGGCACCCGATCGATCACATCAATGGCGAGGCTGAAGCGGTCGATCTCGTTCTCGATGGCGAGCTCCAGCGGCGTGTTGATATTGCCGCGCTCCTTGTACCCGCGGACGTGGAACTGGGAGTGGTTCGACTGCTTGTAGGTGAGACGGTGGATGAGCCACGGATAGCCGTGGAAGTTGAAGATCACCGGCTTGTCCACGGTGAAGATGCTGTCGAAGTCGCGGAAGCTCAGCGCATGTGGGCCTTCGTGGTTCAGTGTCATCAGGTCCACGACGTTGACGAAGCGGATCTTGATGTCGTCGAACGCCTCGCGCAGCATCGCGGTGGCTGCCAGTGCCTCCTTGGTGGGAATGTCGCCGCAGCCCACCATGACCACGTCGGGCTCATGACCCTCGTCGTTGCTGGCCCACGCCCAGATGCCGACGCCCTTCGTGCAGTGCTTGATGGCGTCCTCCATGTTGAGGTACTGCAGGTGGCTCTGCTTGTCGGCGACGATGACGTTGATGTAATTCATGCTGCGCAGGCAATGATCCGCTACCGACAATAGGCAGTTCACATCCGGCGGGAGGTAGATGCGCGCCACCTCCGGGTTCTTGTTCACTACCACGTCGAGAAAGCCCGGGTCCTGATGGGTGAAGCCGTTGTGGTCCTGACGCCAAACGGTGGAGGTGATCAGCAGGTTCAGCGACGCGATGGGCGCCCGCCAGGGGATCTCATTGCAGATGGCCAGCCATTTGGCGTGCTGGTTGTACATGCTGTCGATGACGTGGATGAAGGCCTCGTAGCTCGCGAAGAAGCCGTGGCGGCCCGTCAGCACATAGCCTTCGTACCAACCCTCCAGGGTGTGCTCCGAGAGCATCTCCATCACCCGCCCGTCCGGTGACAGCTCGCCGCCATCGTCGTCCTCCGGCAGGTACTCCTCAAGCCAGAGCTTCTTCGACACCTCGTAGATGGCGTCCAGCTTGTTGGACGTGTTCTCGTCCGGGCCGAAGACGCGGAAGTGGTCCTCGTTGCGGCGCATCACTTCGCGGAGCAGGGCCCCGAGCGGCTTGGTGTTCATGGCTCGCACCGTGCCCGGGCGCTCCACGTCGCAGGCGAACCGGCGGAAGTCCGGCATGCGCAGCGAATGCCGCAGCAGACCGCCATTGGCGTGCGGGTTGGCGCTCATGCGCATGTTGCCGGTGGGGGCGGCGGCGCGGATCTCGGGCTTGAGCTTGCCGGTGTCGTCGAACAGCTCGTCCGGCTTGTAGCTTTTCATCCAGGCCTCGAGCTGGGCCAAGTGCTGGGGATTGCCGTGCAGGCCCGAGAGCGGCACCTGATGGGCGCGCCAGAAGCCCTCGACCTTGTGTCCGTCGACCTCCTTCGGCCCGGTCCAGCCTTTGGGCGTGCGCAGCACGATCATGGGCCAGCGGTAACGCGAGACCTTGGCAGGACCTTTGGCGCGGGCGTCCGCCTGGATCTCCTGGATGCGGGCATAACAGGCATCCATGGTTGCCGCCATGTGCTGGTGCATGGCCAAGGGCTCGTCGCCGGCGACGAAATGCGGCTCCCAGCCGTAACCGCGCATCAGTGATGCCAGCTCGTCCTCAGGGATGCGCGCCAGCAGGGTGGGGTTGTTGATCTTGTAGCCGTTCAGGTGAAGGATCGGCAGCACCGCGCCGTCGCGGGCGGCGTTCAGGAACTTGCTGGAATGCCAGGCAGTCGCCAGCGGGCCGGTCTCGGACTCGCCATCTCCCACAGCGACGACCACCAGCAGGTCCGGGTTGTCGAAAGCGGCGCCGAAAGCGTGGCTGATGGAGTAGCCAAGCTCGCCACCTTCGTGGATGGAGCCCGGCGTCTCCGGTGTGCAGTGGGAGCCGATGCCGCCGGGGAAGGAGAACTGCTTGAAGAAGGCCTTCATGCCTTCTTCGTCCTCGGATTTGTTGGGGTAGACCTTGGAGTAGGTGCCTTCCAGGTACACCGGTGCCAGCACCCCGGGCGCACCGTGGCCCGGGCCGGCGAGGAAGATGGCCTCTTGGTCGTGCGCCAGAATGATCCGATTAGTGTGGCAGTACATGAACGCGAGCCCGGGACTCGCGCCCCAATGCCCGAGCAAGCGCTTTTTGATGTGCGCCTCTTTGAGCGGCTCGCGGAGCAGGGGATTGTCCATCAGGTAGATCATGCCGACGGCGAGGTAGTTGCAGGCGCGCCAGTAGGCATCGATCCGGGCAAGCTCCTCGTCGCTCAGGGGCGTTACGGGCGTTTCGGACATGACGTCCTCCGCAGGTGGTGGTGAGAGCGGATCAGGCAGGTTAGGCCCTGCATGTTAAGACGCGGTGACCACCCCGATGGACTGTCGATGCAAGCGATAGTGTGCTTAGACGCTCGCGAGATGGCTGCCGGGAAGGCAATTGCGCGCGGGCACGCGGCGTAGATCCCAATGCGCGAGCGCCCAGTTCCAGAAGGCAGACACTTGCCCGGGCGGCTCAGGCGGCAGGACTTGCCCGAGCACGGCCCAAGCCCTCAGCAGTGCCGGCAGTGGGTCCGCTGCGCTGACGGGAACGTCCGCGCGTGACTTCGAGAGCTTGCGGCCGTTAGTGTCCAGCACCAACGGCAGGTGGGCATAGGTCGGCTGCGGCAGCCCGAGGTGGGCTTGCAGCCGCAGTTGGCGGGAGGTCGACAGAAGCAGGTCCGCACCGCGCACGACGTCGGTGATGCCCTGCGCGGCATCATCGACGACGACAGCGAGCTGGTAGGCGTGCAGTCTATCGGCCCGGCGGAGCACGAAGTCACCGACGGCGCGGGCGACGTCTTGGCGTTGCGGCCCGTGGATGCGGTCCACGAAGCTGATCTCTGGGCCATCCGCACGCAGGCGCAGGCTGCGCGGCTCGCGCCCCGGCGGCAGGCCCTGCCGGCAGGTGCCCGGATAGACGGGCCCCTCGGCCCCGGGCAGGCCCCCAAGGCCGATCTCGCGGCGGGTGCAGCCGCAGGGATAGACCAGCTCCAGGGCTTCGAGCTGCTCGATGGCAGCGGCGTAGGCCTCGGTGCGCCGGCTTTGGTAGAACACCGGGCCGTCCCAGTGCAGGCCGAAAGCCTCCAGGGTTCGCAGGATATCGTCCGCGGCGCCCGGCACCTCGCGGGGTCGGTCGAGATCCTCCATGCGCACAAGCCACTCGCCGCCCGCGGTTTGCGCGTCGGCGAAGCTCCCTACGGCTGCCACGAGGGAGCCGAAGTGAAGCGGACCGGTGGGGGACGGGGCGAAGCGCCCGCGGCGACGCTTCGCCGGAGCGACAGCAGTCAAACGGCAGCAAACAGCGTCCGCGGTGGCGCGGCGCGCCGGCCGATGATGACGGCGCTATCAGCCGCGCTGTTTCTCACGGATCTCGTCCAAGGTCTTGCAGTCGATGCAGAGGGTGGCAGTGGGGCGCGCCTCGAGGCGGCGGATGCCGATTTCCACGCCGCAGGCTTCGCAATAGCCATACTCGTGTTCGTCGATGCGCTCCAGTGCCTCGTCGATCTTCTTGATGAGCTTGCGCTCGCGGTCGCGGGTGCGCAGCTCGAGGCTGAACTCGGACTCCTGCGTCGCGCGATCGTTTGGATCAGGGAAATTGGTGGCCTCATCCTGCATGTGGTGGACGGTACGGTCCACCTCTTCCATCAGTTGTCGCTTCCATTCCAACAGCAGCTTGCGGAAGTGCTCCTCCTGCTCGGGACTCATGTAGTCCTCGTCCTTGCCGGCCTCGTAGGGCTCGAATCCGAACGCCTTCGCGCCTTGTGTGTTCGCCTCGGCCATGGGTGTGCTCCCGCAGACAAAGGATCGTCGTTGCTGGACCTGCCGCCGGGTATCGGGTCGGGCGGTTACCCGCACGACACGGGGCCCGGGCAGCGCTGAATCCGCGTTTCTACCAGAGACCGCAAATCGCGGCAACTGGCTGACATGCTTCGATGGCGGCTGCTTCCGCCGGCGACGGATACCAGCGGCGGGGTGCTGTGCTAGTCTCGGCGGCCTGACGACCCAGCAGCACCGAGGCCGCCGGCATGCCCGAGCTTGAAGCCATTATTTTCGACGTGGACGGCACCCTTGCCGACACCGAGCGCGATGGCCATCGCATCGCGTTCAATGCTGCTTTCGCCGACGCCGGGCTCGACTGGGAGTGGTCGGTGCCGCTCTACGGCGAGCTGTTGCAGGTCACGGGGGGCAAGGAGCGTATCCGCGCCTACCTGGCCGAGCATCTGCCCGACTTCTCGCCCCCCGAGCCGCTGGACGACTTCATTCGGGGCTTGCACCGCCGCAAGACGGCGCATTACACGCAGATGATGCGCACGGGCAGCATCGGGCTCAGGCCGGGTGTACTGCGCCTGCTGCGCGAGGCGATGGACGCAGGCATCCGGCTCGCCATCGCCACCACGACCACACCCGAGAACGTTTCGGCTTTGCTCTCGGCTGCACCCGTGCCTGGCCATTATCCGGCATTGGAGCACTGGTTCGAGGTCATCGCCGCAGGTGACGTTGTGCCGGCGAAAAAGCCGGCAGCGGATATTTTCCACCTTGCCTTGACGGAGCTGGATCTGCCGGCCAACGCTTGTGTCGCCGTCGAGGATTCGGACAACGGTGTGCGCTCCGCCCTCGGGGCTGGACTGGATGCGCTTCTGGTGACGGTGAGCTCGTATACGCGAGACCAGGACTTAGCGGCCGCCGCGCTGGTGGTGGACGGCCTGGGCGAGCCCGGCTCGCCGCCCCCCAAGGTGTTGGACGGCGGCTGTGCGGATCCAGTCGCCGGTGTCCTACGGGACGCAGGCTGTGTAGACCTGACGGTGCTGCGGGCGCTGCATGCTTGCGCGTTTGGGCGCTCCGGGGACTGAGGCCGGCATGCTGGAGCCCGCCGCCCGCGCTCGGGCCGTTGCGCCCTTTCAGGTTATGCGGATTCTCGAGCGTGCGCAGGCGCTGGAGGCGGCCGGGCGCGACATCATCCACCTCGAGGTGGGCGAGCCGCGCTTCCCGATGCCGGAGTTATTGCTGGAGGCGGCGCGCCACGCTTTAACGTCCGCGCCCATGGGCTATACCCCGAGCCCCGGCCTGCCGGCGCTGCGCCGCGCCATCGCCAGTCACTATGGTCGCCGCTACGGCATTGCCCTGGATCCGGCCCGTGTCATTGTCACCCCCGGTGGGTCGGGCGCACTGCAATTGGCGTTGGCGGCTTCGGTCGCGGTTGGCGACCGCGTTATGGTCGCTGAGCCTGGCTACCCCTGCCACCGGCACATAGCTGCGTTGACCGGGGCGGAGGTCTATGCGCTCACGCTGTCCGCCGCAGCGGGCTGGCGCCCAACGGTGGCGGGTATGCGCGCGACCTGGCAGGCTGGCACCCGGGCGTTCGTTTTCGCTTCTCCGGGAAATCCCACGGGCGTTGTATTGGAACCGGCAGAGATCGCCGCGTTATACGACGCCGTGCGCGAACGGGGCGGCGGCCTAGTCGTGGATGAGACTTATCAGGGTCTGGTCTATGATGCGACGGACACCACCGCGCTTGCCGCCGGCGACGACGGTCTTTTCGTTGTCAACAGTTTCTCGAAGTACTTCGGCCTGACGGGCTGGCGTCTCGGCTGGCTCGTGGTCCCGCCGGGCTGGCCGCCGATTGTCGAGCGACTTGCGCAGAACCTGTTCCTAGCGGCTCCGACCCTCTCGCAGCATGTGGCAACGGCAGCCTTGTCGCCCGATGTGCTGGCGCTGTTGGAACGGCGCCGGGATATGCTGCGGCGCAGACGGGATCTGCTGTTGGCGGTCTTGCCGCAGCTCGGCTTTTCGCTGCCGACGACGCCAGCGGGCGCCTTCTATGTCTTCGCGGCGTTGCCACCAGAGGCGCTCGATGCGCCCGCTTTCGCGGTATCGCTGTTGGACGCAGCGGGCGTCGCGGTTGCGCCGGGTGTAGATTTCGGCGGAGCGCAGGCCGCGCGGATGCTGCGCCTCGCGTACACGGAAGATGAATCGCGTTTGCGTGAGGCCTGCAACCGGGTTGCGGCGTTCTCTTACGGTGGCTGAGGGTCCTTAGCAAACAGGCGTGAGGGGTTAGGCTGCGTGCACCATTGGATGACGCATGGCCCGGCAGCGAGATAGGATAGCTGGCAGCCGTGTCCGATCGCCGGCACGGAAACCGGTGTAAAGCAGCCTCTGTACTCGCGAAATCACGCGGTCAGTGTGCAATAATCGCTGCGTCGCGAGCGCTGCTCGGGAACCGGTTCCGGTTCTGCCAGATCTCTCACATCGGATTGTTGCGAAACGTTGTCCATGCTTCGACTCCCCCTCATCCTTGCACTGCCCGTGTTGCTGATTGTCACTGGCTGCGCGAAGCCGCGGTTTCCGCCTTTACCAGAGGCGACCTACCAACTACGGTACGCGCAGAAGTACAAGATCGGCCCGGGAGATTCCGTAGAGATCTTTGTTTGGCGGTATCCGGAGGTCAGCACGACCGTCCCCGTGAGGCCAGATGGCTACATCTCGGCGCCTTTGCTTGAGGACGTGCCAGCTGCTGGCAAGACCCCGACGGAGCTAGCGCGGGATCTTGAGGAGGCACTGTCGGTGTTCCTTCGCGATCCTCTTGTCACGGTCATCGTCCAAGGCTTCGTCGGCATCTACCCGGAGCAAATCCGTGTGCTCGGCGAGGCCACCGAGCCGCGGGCTCTGCAGTACAATGACGGCATGACCCTGTTAGATCTGCTCATCGCAGTGGGCGGTTTAACCGAGTTTGCTGACGGCAACCGCGCTGTGCTGGTTCGCTTCGAGGACGGCATCAAGCAGCAATACACAGTGCGGCTTCGCGACCTAATCGAAGACGCCGACCTCACCGCCAACGTCGACATGCGCCCCGGGGACATCTTGTTGATTCCCGAGTCCTGGTTCTGAGCTTGCCCCGGCACGCGAGCGCAGCATAGGCAACCCCATGCAAGAAGCTATTCGCTTGGCGATGTTTTATCTCAGCGGGATCTGGCGATTCCGCTGGCTGGTGTTGATCGTCGCCGCCATCGCATCCCCAATCGGTTGGGCTTACGTCGCCTCTTTGCCGGATACTTATGGCTCGTCTGCCCGCGTCTATGTTGATACGGACTCCGTTCTGACGCCTTTGCTGAGTGGACTTGCCATCAATACCAACGAGTCCCAGCGCGTGCGTATGATGACCAACGTGCTGTTCGGGCGCGAGAACATGGAGAAGCTCGCCCGTATGACCGACATGGATCTGCGCGCCAAAACGCCGCAGGAAATGGATGGGCTCATCGAGAGCCTGAAGCGACGAGTCAAGCTTCGCGCCCAGGGTTCCAACGTCTATCACATATCCTTCCAGGACGAGTCGCCCGAGTTGGCTAAACGCGTCGTGCAATCGATGCTCACCATTTTCGTGGAGTCCAGCCTAGGCTCGTCGCGGCAGGATCAGGATTCGGCCGAGCGCTTTCTCCAACGCGAAATCAAGGACTACGAGCGCCGGCTCATCGATGCCGAGCGGAAGCTAAAGGATTTCCAGATGCGCAACCTCGACTTGTTGTCGGAGAAGGGTAGCTATTACGATCGGCTCCGACAGTCGAAGGCGGACCTGATCCAGGCGCAGGACGAGCTGGCCTTGGCGGAGACCCGGCGCGAAGAGCTCGCGCAGCAGCTTGAGTACATGGAGAGTGAAGGGGCAAGCATGCCGTATTTCCAGACCTGGCTGGAAGAATCGTCCAAAGAGGTCACCAATCCCCTAGATGTCAAAATTGCTGACATGGAGTCACAGATTGACGAGCTACTGATCCGGTATACGGAGCGGCACCCCGAGGTCATCGCGATGCAGCGCGCCCGAGCGCGGCTGATTCAGCAGCGTGACCAGCAGCGCGACATCTATGTCACGGAACAGAAGAACAACGAAGTCGCGGTGGTGCAGTCTTTGGCCCAGAGTCCGGTCTACCAAGAGATGCAGCTACGTCTCGCCAGTGCCGAGACAGAGCTAGCAACACAAGAGACCCGCGTTGCCTCGCTGCGCGACAAGATCGAGCAGTTCCAAGCTGCCGTGGATGAGGTATTGCAAATCGAGGCCGAGCAGAAGCAGCTCAACAGGGATTACGGCATCTTAAAAGATAACCACCAAACGCTGCTTTCGCGTCTAGAAAAGGCGCGACTGACGCGTGAGGTGGACACCAGCGTCGACACCGTTAAATTCCGTACGCTCGACCCGCCGCAAGTCCCCGAGGAGCCATCTGGCCCAGATCGCATTGGTATGTCTTCACAAGTTTTCGGCGGCTCGATTCTCGCCGGACTGGGCATCGCCTTTCTTCTCGCTCAGCTGAGGCCAGTCTTCTTCGACCGCCGACAGCTGTCGGAAGTGACGGGTGTCCCCGTCCTCGGAAGCATCAATTTGCTGACAGTACCAAAGGCGCGCATGCGCCAACGCTTTTCGACTGTCGCATTCGCGTTGGCTCTGCTGCTGTTAATCGTGACCTCTCCGGCCTACCTTGCTGTGTGTTTGCTCGATCGGGTGGTCTTCTCAAATTTGCATATCTACTCGGTCGGCCTCATTTATGCCCCAATACCCGCATTTCG
>NZ_JAIFKJ010000074.1 GCF_019695415.1 Thiohalocapsa sp. | reverse complement strand
GCCTTGCCAGGCACCCCGCGGGACGCACCCTGACGACCGTCCAACCGCTCCTTCTGGTTGAACCGCCCCCAAAGCTATAGCGGCACTCCCCAACGCCACCCGCCCTCAACCGCCTGCAAGTCGGGGCCGGCGCGCCCGGGCGCTTAGGGAGCAGCAGCCAGGTCGAAGCGCGCAAACTGCATACTGAACTGCCCCCGGCCGTGGGTCAGGCTGCGCAGCTCCGTGGCATAGCCGAGCAGCTGGGCGAGGGCGACCTCGCAGGAAACGACGGCGGTGCCATCGCTCGCATCCGTTGCCTGGATGAGCGCCTGACGCTGCTGGAGGTCGCCCAGCACGCCACCGAGGTTGCCCTCGGGGATCACAACATTCACACGCATGAGGGGCTGCAGCGCACAGGGTCCTGCCGCGAAAAGGGCCTTGCCGAGCGCTCGGGCGGCGGCCGCCGCCAGCGCATCCGGGGTCGATTGCGGGCCGAAGAGCTCCACCTGGACCAAGCTCACGGCCACGTCCTCCACGGGCGCCGCCTGTGTCGGTCCGGCAGCCAGCCCTTGGCTTAGGCCGTGCTGCAGGGCAGCCTGTTGCTCCGCCGTCAGCTCCGCGCCGGCCGGCAGCACGGCAGGCTCCAGTTGGAGGCTGTTGCCGGCGCCGCGTGCCGCCGGGCTCACCTGCACCGTAGCACCGGCAGTCAGCTCAGGGTGCTTGCCATCGGGACTTGGCGGACGTGTATAAAGAAAACTGACATTCGCTTCGCCGACGACGCTCTCCCGCACGGCCACTGCGGGCCGACCGCTGCGTACGCTGACACCGAACTCTCGCTCCAGACGTTCCAGCACGATCTGCAAATGCAGCTCGCCCATGCCGCGCAGCAGGCGCTGACCGGTGTCCCGGTCCTCCGCGACGACCAGCGTCGGGTCCTCTTGGGTCATCTTGTCGAGCGCCTCCAGCAGGCGCTCTTCGTCGGTGCCGGCGCCGGGCTCGATGGCTAAGCTCAGCACCGGCTGACGGGCATCGATGCGCTCCAGCAGCAATAAGTGCTCCGGGTTGCAGAGGGTGTCGCCGGTACCGGCGTGGCGGAGCCCCGCCAGCAGCACGATCTGCCCGGGCTCGGCGACGTCCAGGCGCTGCTTGTGCCCGGCATCGGTGTCGAAAATGCGGGCCACGTGCTCGGTGACGGTTCGGCCGTCGAGGGCGATGAAGCTGACACGGTCGCCCGGGTGCAGCCGGTTACGGTAGACCCGCGCAAAGCAGTGTCGCCGCCCGTCCCAGAGCTGGACTTTGAACACCAAGGCCACGAGGGGTCCATCGGGACCGAGCACGACCTCTTCGGTGCCGCCTGCCGGCAACCGCGCCAGCGCTGGCGGGCGGTCCAGTGGCGCCGGCAGCAGGTCGACGGCAGCGTCGAGCAGCGGCTGCACGCCGATGTTCCGGAGCGCACTGCCGCCGAGACATGGAAACACGTCGCCGGCAAGGGTCCCCTTGCGCAGCGCGGCCAAGACCTCCGCCGGGTCCGGCTCTTCGCCCGCGAGCACCTGATCGGCCAGCGCCTCGTCCGCGTCCGCGGCGGCCAGCAGCAGGGTCTCGTGTAGGCCGGCACAGCGCGCCCAGAGAGCATCGGGGCAGGGCTCACTGGTGACGACCTCGCCCTGCTCGCCGCCGAAGCGGATCAGCTTGCGGTGCAGCAGGTGCACCACCGCGTGGTCTTCGGCGCCCCGCTCGTCGAGCACGGGCACCGTGAGGGCGACGGGGGTGACGTCGAGCTTCGCCGCGATCGCCCTGAGACAACGCTCGAAATCCGCCCCAGGGCGATCCATCTTGTTGACAAAGAAGATTACCGGCAGGCCGAAACGACAGCGTTGGCGCCAGACCGTCTCGGTCTGCGGCTCCACTCCGCGCACACCGTCGAGCACGATGATTACCCCATCGAGTACGCGCATGGAACGCTCCACCTCGATGGTAAAATCGACGTGTCCGGGGGTGTCGACCACCTGCAGCACATGGTCCCGCCAAGGGGCTTTAGTGACAGCGGCGGTGATGGTAATACCGTGCTGCTGCTCCTCTGCCATCCAGTCCATGTGGGCAGCGCCGTCGTGCACCTCGCCGATTTTATGGGAGGCGCCGGTATAGAAGAGCATGCGCTCCGTGAGCGTCGTCTTACCAGCGTCTACGTGCGCAGCGACACCAATATTGCGCACAGCTGACAGCTTTGTTGGGCCACCGCCGGTCTTGGCCTTCGGGTTACGGCTCATCGATTACTCAGGAAAACCAACGGAGAGACAATGATGCGTATTCGACAGGGCCTGCCGCGGCCCCCAATGCGGCACGGTGCGGGCGCCGGGCTCGCCGGCCTGATGATTGGCTTACTATCCGGCGTGCTGGCGCTGCCGGCGTCGGCCGCCTCTGGCACCTACCG
Source organism: Thiohalocapsa sp. (assembly GCF_019695415.1). GTDB lineage: Bacteria > Pseudomonadota > Gammaproteobacteria > Chromatiales > Chromatiaceae > Thiohalocapsa. Next base: position 6,376 of record NZ_JAIFKJ010000074.1, on the reverse strand, counting down.
GATCTACGAGGGCGACAGTGTCATCGGCACGCCCTTCTATGTAAAGACCAGCGCTGAGCACACGCTGCTCGACATCGGCCGCTACTACGGCTCCGGCTACGACGAAATGAAGCAGGCCAATCCGAGCGTCGACGTCTGGGTGCCCGGCGACAATCAGGACGTGCTGGTACCTGACTTCCACGTGCTGCCGAACGCACCGCGTGAGGGTCTGGTGATGAACCTGGCCGAGAAGCGGCTGTACTACTATCACTCCCCAACGGAGGTAGAAGTCTTCTCCGTAGGCATCGGCCGGGAGGGATGGGAGACGCCGGTGGGCACCTACTCCGTCATCGAGAAGATCAAAGACCCTACCTGGACGCCACCTGCATCCATTCGCGCCGAGTACGAGAAGCGGGGTGAGACCCTGCCGCCGGTGGTCCCCGCCGGACCGGACAACCCGCTCGGGGCCTATGCCATGCGCCTTAGCAACCCGAGCTACCTCATCCACGGCACCAACAAGCCCTGGGGCGTCGGCATGCCGGTCAGCTCCGGCTGCACGCGCATGTATCCGGAGGATATCGAAGCCCTGTTCCCGAAGGTCAAGACGGGCACCACGGTGCGCATTGTCGATCAACCCTACAAGGTCGGCTGGCGCGGCGACCAGCTGTTTCTGGAGGTCAACTTGCCCGATGGGCAATCACCGAGCAATCCGCGCCAAGTCATTCCGAGCCGGTACGCACAAGCGGATGATGTCACCCTTGACTGGAATGAGGTTCAGCGCACCCTTGAGGACAACTCAGGCCTGCCGCGCCTCGTAGGCTCCCGGCAGGGCACCAAGAGTTGGCACAAGTTGGAGAGCGTATTCTGAGGTGCCGCAGTGATCTGCGGGCAGAGTACCGAAACGGGGGAGTAAAAAGCCGCAACAGCCAAGGATGGCGGGCTGGTAGGTTCTGTATCGCGCGGACGGAGACGTTCGGCGTGAGGCTGGGGTGTCGGCAGGCGACCGCGGAGGGTTTAGCAGCGGCCCAAATCAGGCCGACTGAGGATCAACCGCCCAAGGGTGGGCGGTTGATCTAAGCCAAGTAATGCTCGGCTTACTTGGCCATAACGCGCTGATACATGCGGTTGATGCGCTCTTCGTTGGCCTCGCAGCAGGCCTGAGCGGCATTGGCGGCATCCATAGCGGCCTGGGCCATGTCACGAGCCTCCTGGTCGGTGGCGCAGCCGCCGAGCAGCGAAGCGCTCAGCAGTGCAGCAGCGGACAGGGAAGCGAGCTTGACGTTCTTGGTCATAGCGGTTTCTCCGTTTGAGTTTGCCGATCGGCAAAGAGTTTATAACACAGGTCAAGGGCTGGGTCCGAGCCCCCGAGCGCGGATGTTAACAGAAAAGAACAGCGTCGTGTCGCAACAACGTCGCACGCGAGGGGCCTCTACAATGTACGACTTCCGCTGTCTTGCCCCGTCATTGTCGATACATTGGGACAACGTCTCGGGAGGCGGAATGCGCGGATGCGACAAACACTGCGTCTTCTGCGCGACATGCATTCAACGCATGATGGGATGCTGTCGGATATACTCGTACATGGCAATGCTCGCCGCAACGCTCACATTGAGGCTTTGGACGGCACCGTGCTGGGCAATTGTGAGCGCAGGCAGCGACTGTGTCTCGGCACTCAAACCGAACTCCTCGTGACCGAGCACGAGCGCGCAACGACGTGGCAGCGCAGTGGTCTGCAGCGCCGCACCTCCCTCGGCGAGCATCCGAAAAGCACGATAGCCGCCCTTACGCAGCAAGCTCAGGCTGTCGCCCAGACCATCGAGCCAGCGTGCTTGTACCGCCCTGAGTGCCCCCTTCGCCGGTGCGGGGTCGAACGCGCCGATGGCGATCAGATGGATTTCGCGCACCCCGAAGGCCTGCGCAGAGCGAAAGATCTTTGCCACATTGAACCCGGGCTTGAGATGATCCAGCACCAGGATCAGCTCACTCGGCCCAGGCGCTGCCAACAGGTTGCGCCGGCGCTCGCGCTCGAAACGCGCATGCGCGTCCATCCGGCTGTGTTTTCTACTCATGCGAAAGTCTCACCCGCCCCAGTTCCCGAGTCCGCTGCCATGCCGTCGCACCTGATCCGTGCACGCCCACGCCTACGGTCGCGCCTGCGCCCCGCATGCCCAGTGTCGTCCGCATGGGCGCTTGCAGCATTGCTTGCGGCCGGCGTCTACGTCGCACCCGCCGGTGCTGTCCAGACTGACGAGACTTTGCCGCGCCCTGAGCCCGAAGCGCCAGCGCCGGCTGCACCATCACAGCCGCAAACTGCTCCTGCCACCGGTACCCTACCTGCCGGCAGTATCGTCGCATTTGTGCCCAGCGCGAGCGGCTTCACCGGCACGGATGCCGCGCTGCGGTCCTGGCTCGCAGCCCGCGGCTGGGCCATCTGCGACGGCACCCAGGGCACGCCAGACCTGCGCGGGCGGATGTTGCTGGGCACCATTGATGCCCGCACCGTCGGTCAGCGCCTCGGCAGCCGGGAACACGACCACCGTGTGCGGGGTGAAAGCGATGCACCAGTGCGGCGTAATCGCCACACGCCCACGGGGCATGGGCCGCTCAAACACCTGCCGGACGATCAGCACCGCCACCGCGTCGACCTCGCCACCGACCGTAGCCCGAACCTGCCGCCGAGCACCCGGGTGCTGTTTATCATGAAGCTACCCTGAGCCGAGCCGCGCCATGGTTGAGCGCTACTATCGCAAAACACTGCTACCAGCGGGCCCCAATCCGTTCCGATGCGAGGGCTTCGTGCGGGACGGCACCATCCATAGCGCGACCGGACATCCAGTCGCCATTGCCAGTCTGCCGCCCTTCCTGCGGGCGCTCCTGGTCACCGATGGCACCGTCACCAAGATCATCGAGGCCTACTTCTGGGAGCCGGTTGTGGTGGACACGTTGCGCCAGGAGTTCGTCGTCGCCGCAGAAGACATTCCCTGGGTGCAGATCCACGGCGGCGAGCGTGTAATGGTGCGCCGGGCGCGGCTGCGGGGCGCACACAGCGGCAAGGAGTTCGCACACGCCTTTTCCGTGATCCGCACGGAGCTCATCCCCGCCCACTTCCGCCGCCGCCTCATCGACCGGGAGATCGGCATCGGCGCCCTTATCCGCGACAGCGGACTCGAGAGCTATCGGGAGGTGATGGAGGTCGGCCTCGAGCCGGACACCGGCACCGACGATGCCGTGTTCCGCACCTACCGCATCATCATCGCCGGCGAGCCCGTAATCCTGATCACCGAGACCTTTCCACTGGCGCTGTACCGCTGACGTCAGAGTTCGATCGCAGGCATGCAGCATCCGCACCCGAACGCCGCTGCAGACGACGGCCGAGCGCCGCTTCGCACTGATACCCAGGAGCAGGCGTCAGCTGCAGGCCGAGCCGCCCGGCCACTGCGGCTGCGAGGCGCTCGCCCGGATCTGTCGCCGCCAGCAATGCTGGCGTCACCAAGTCCACCAGCCGCGTCATCTCGAGGCCCGCATGCCCACAGGGGTTGATACGCGCAAACGGGGCCAGATCCAGGTCCAGATTCAGCGCGATGCCGTGATAACTACATCCGTGGCGCACGCGCAGCCCCACGGACGCGATCTTGGCACTGTCCACATAGACACCCGGCGCATCGGCCCGTGCATGGGCGGCGACCCCGAGGTCCGCCAGCAGATCAATGACCGCCCCCTCCAAGGCATCCACCAGCTTGCGCACGCCGAGCTTCAGCCGCCGCATGTCCACTAGCACATAGGCGATGAGCTGGCCCGGCCCATGGTAGGTCACCTGCCCGCCGCGGTCCGTCTGCACCACGGGGATGTCGCCGGGGGCCAGTACATGCTCCGCACGCCCGGCCTGTCCCTGCGTAAACACCGGCGGATGCTCCGCGAGCCAAAGGGCATCGTCGGTGGCTGCTGTACGGGCGTCCGTGAAGCGCTGCATGGCACGCCAACAGTGGAGATAGTCCACGCGACCCAACGGGCAATACCGCAGCACCTGCGCCGCCGATGCGCCGGTATTCATGAGGCCACTGGGCTCGGCGCCCGACAAAGGGGCGTCACAACGCGTAGACAACGCGCTCGTGCGCGCTCAGCTCCCGATAGATGGCGTCGAGCTGCGCCTTGCTTTGCGCGCGGATGCGTGCGGTGACCGCCACCCATTTCCCGCCACGGCTGACGCGCGTGGTGACGGCGGCGGGATCGAACCCGGGTACATGCCGGGCCAGGATTTCCGCCACCACGGCCTCGATCTCCGCGTCAGCGGCACCCATGGCCTTGATGGGAAAGGTGCAGGGAAATTCCAGCAGCGTGTCCGCATCAGTCAAGCGGATTTGGAGGTCTTGGGTCATCACGTGGGGCTCCCGGTGCTTGGGCCGGCTGCTTGTTTGGTTGCGACCCTAAGCTTCAGGCTCGCGGCGGGCGTAACGATGGGGGCGACGCCAGCGGGTCTCGACCAATCGCCGAGGACACCACGCCCGCTCAGAAGAGCTGGACCACCGAATCCCAGCCCCGCCGGAGCAGATTCCCCCGACGGACGTCGGCCAATGCGACGGCCGGCTCACGGCGGATCTCGGTGTCGCCGAGACGGAGCACGATCTCCCCGACCACATCACCCCAGCTCACCGGGGCGGTGATGTCCGGCGCAGGCTCCAGCTCGGCGCTCAGTTGAGCGTAACGGCCACGGGGGATCGTGATGTAGAGGTCCCGCGCTGGCCCCACGGGCAGCCCGGTCTCGCTGCCGCCCCAGACCCGCAGCGTCTCTACCGGCTCGCCACCGGGGAAGGGACGATGGGTCTCGAAGAAATTGAAGCCATAGTTGAGCAAGGCCTGGCTGTCGGCGACACGCTCGGCATCGCCTGCCGTGCCCATGACCACGGCGATCAGGCGGCGGCCGTCTCGCTCCGCTGAAGACACCAGACAATAACCGGCGGCCTGGGTATGGCCGGTCTTGATGCCGTCCACACTCGGGTCGCGTTCCAGTAGACGGTTGCGGTTGGACTGCTTGATATTGTTGTAGGTGAACTCGGGCAGGGAATACCAGGCGTAGTACTCCGGGAACTCCCGAATGACCGCCGCGGCCACCGTGGCAATGTCCCGCGGTGTGGTGTAGTGCTGCGGGTCGGGCAGCCCGGTGGCGTTGACGAAATTGGAATTGGTCATGCCGAGCCGGCGCGCCTCTCGGTTCATCAACTCGGCGAAGGTGGCCTCGTCGCCGGCGAGGTGCTCGGCCAGGGCGACGCTCGCATCATTGCCGGACTGCACGATCATGCCCTTCAGCAGATCCTCGATACTGACGCGCTTACCGACTTCGATGAACATCTTGGAGCCGCCGGTGCGCCACGCCTTCTCGCTGATAGACGCCTCATCGTCCAGCGCGAGGTTACCGGCGGAAAGCTCCCGAAAAATGACGTACGCCGTCATGATCTTGGTCAGGCTCGCGGGCTCTAGACGCTCGTCCGAGCCCTCCTCCGCGAGGATGGCACCGCTGTTGAAGTCGAGCAGCAGGTGACCGCGAGCGCCGAGGCTCGGTGGGTCGGGAATGGGGCCATCCTCGGCGGCAACGGATACTTCGGCGGCGGCACCGAATAGTGCGACGGCGAGGACGAGTAAGCCGGAGAGGCGGGCGATCAGGACCTGGGCAGTCATGGTGAATCGGCGGGCTGTCAGAGTCGAGGCACGGCGGCGTCCTGTGCGCCATTCTACGCCTGCTGGGGCGCGGACACAGCGCCCGCGCATCCCTCACCGGCGCCCCCGCGCGCCGGCGCAGATACTCAACGCGGTAACACCAACGACGGCCCGACGCCGAGCGCTGCCAGTTCATCGGCGAGGCGCTCTGCATCGGCGCGGGAGCCCAGCGGCCCGACCCGAACCCGGAACAAGGCTGCGCTGCGGGCGCCCTCCGCCGGAGCATCGGCGATGCTGACGGGCTTGGCGAGCTGCCCGTGCAGTCGGCGGCGCATTTCCTCAGCGTTGGCGCGGGCACCGAACGCACCGACCTGGAGGTAATAGCCGCCGCCGCTGCTGGCGACGGCGGGGCGCGCCTCGGGCACTAACGCGGGTGCGGGCGCCGGGGCGAAGCCGGCGGAGCCGGTCTGATCGCTATCCGCACGCCGGTCCACGGGGTGCGCCGCCAGCGACGCCTTGGCGGTGCGCACGGGGGGGCGGCCATCGTCGGCAGCCTTGCCCGCTGCGCCCTGCTGCGCGCGGTCACGCGCCAGCTCAGCCCCGGCGAAGCGCCATGGCTTGGGCACCTTGCCGGAGGGGTCGCGCGGGTCGATGGCCTGCCCACGGCACTGCGCGGGGCCCGGCGTGACCAGACCAGGGGCGTCGGCGGCGGGCGAGGGAGGAGCGATGTCGCGCGAGCGAGCGC
>NZ_JAIFKJ010000538.1:5941-8808 GCF_019695415.1 Thiohalocapsa sp. | reverse complement strand
GCGCAACCTACAGGCTGCAGCTGCACGGCGGCTTCGGCTTTGCCGACGCCGCGGCCCTGGTGCCCTATCTGGCCGCCCTGGGCGTGAGCCATGTCTATTGCTCGCCCTATCTCAAGGCACGGCCGGGCAGCACCCATGGCTACGACGTCGTCGCACACGACCAGCTCAACCCGGAGCTCGGCAGCCGCGAGGACTACGATCGCTTCTGCGCCGCGCTCGCGGCCCACAGCATGGGCCAGATCCTGGACATGGTGCCCAACCATGTCGGCATCATGGGCGCCGACAACGCCTGGTGGCTGGACGTGCTGGAGAATGGCCAGGCCGCAGCGCATGCGCCCTTCTTCGATATCGATTGGCATCCGCTGAAGCAGGAGCTGCACGGCAAGGTGCTGGTGCCCGTTCTGGGAGATCACTATGGCGACGTGCTCGATCGCGGCGAGCTGGTGCTCGCCTTCGAGAACGGGGCCTTCCATATCGCCTACTACGAGCATCGCTTCCCCATCGACCCGCGGGAGTACCCGCGCATCCTGGCCCCAGGACTGCCGGGGCTGCGGGAGCGGCTCGGCGCACCCATGGCCACTGCGGCGCAGGCGAGGCAGTCGGACGCCGATGCGCCAGCCACAGCGCTCACCGCCTTCGAGAGCCTGGTGACCGCCTTCGGCAACCTGCCGCCCCGGGACGCCCTGGACGCAGACGACCTTGCCGCCCGCCGCCGCGACAAGGAGCTGCACAAGCGGCGGCTGGCCGAGCTGTGCAGCGCTGACGCGGACCTGGACCGCTATGTCCAAGACTGCCTGCGGGCGCTCAACGGTGCCCAAGACCATCCCGCGGATACCGCCCGCCTGCACGACCTGCTGGAAGTCCAGGCCTACCGACTTGCACACTGGCGCGTCGCTGCGGACGAGATCAACTACCGGCGCTTCTTCGACATCAACGACCTCGCTGCGCTGCGCATGGAGCACCAGGCGGCCTTCGATGCCGTGCACAGCCTGGTGCTGGAGCTGATCGGCGCCGGGCGCATCACGGGGCTGCGCATCGACCATCCCGACGGCCTCTACGACCCGGCGGCCTACTTCCTAGCCCTGCAGAAGCGCGCCGCTCGGGCCATCGCCCCCAAGCGCACACCCCGAGACGATGACCGCCCGCTGTACCTCGTCGCCGAGAAGATCTTGGGCGCCGATGAGCATCTGCGCATGGACTGGGCCGTGCACGGCACCACCGGCTACGACTTCGCAGCCCTCTGCGACGGGCTGTTCGTGGATTCAGAGGGCCTGCCAGCGCTGCTGGAGACCTGCCGCGCCTTCGGCGGCTGCAGCCGATCCTTCAGCGAGGAGAGCCATGCCGCCAAGCGCGAGGTCATGCGGCATATGCTCTCGAGCGAGCTGCATGTGCTCGCAAGCGAGCTTGCGCGTGTGGCGGAGATCGATCCGCACACCCGCGACTACACCTTGGAAGGCCTGCGGATGGCGCTGATGGAGGTGATCGCCTGCTTCCCCGTGTACCGGACCTATCTGTCCGAGCGCGGCAGCGCGGCACGCGACCGCCACCAGGTGCTGAAGGCCGTGGCCGAGGCACGGCGGCAGAGCCGGATGCCGGATATGACCGTGTTCGACTATGTGCGGGACGTCCTGCTCACGGACATCGCCGAGGGCAGGCCGGAGGTCTACCGGGCGCGGGCGCTGCGGCTCGCCCGGAAGTTCCAGCAGTACACAGCGCCGGTGACGGCCAAGGGCGTCGAGGACACCGCCTTCTACCGCTGGCATCGGCTGGTGTCATTGAATGAGGTTGGCGCGGAGCCGGACCGCAGCGGTACCAGCGTGGACGACTTCCACCGCGCCTGCTCGCGGCGCGGCGACGATTGGCCGCATGCCATGCTCGCGGGCTCTACACACGACGCCAAGCGATCCGAGGACGTGCGCGCACGCCTGCATGTGCTCTCGGAGCTGCCCGAGGCGTGGGCCGCCCGCACTCAGCGCTGGGCGCTGCTGAACCGCCGCCTGCACCGCGCGGACGACACCACCCGGGGCCTGCCGGACGCCGCCACCGAGTATCTCTTCTACCAGACCCTGCTCGGGGTTTGGCCCCTCGCTGCCGCTGAGGGCGAGACGCAGGATGCCACTCAGACACTGCCCGACGCGAAGGTCCTGGCAGCGCTTCGCGAGCGCGTCGGCGCCTATATGCTGAAGGCTGCCCGAGAGGCCAAGCTGCACACCGCCTGGACCAATGCCGACAGCGACTACGAGGCGGCGCTCACGGCCTTCGTCGAGGCCGCCATGGACCCGGACCGCAGCAGGACCTTCCTCGAAGACCTCGCCGCCTTCGCGCAGCCGGTGACCCGGCTTGGCTTACTGAACGGCTTGGCAATGACCCTGCTCCGGCTCACCGCCCCGGGGGTGCCGGACATCTATCAGGGCACCGAGCTCTGGGACCTGAGCCTGGTGGATCCAGACAACCGCCGCCCGGTGGACTTCCAGCGGCGCCGCGCGCTGCTGAGCGAGCTGCGGGCACTGCGGGACAGCGAAGCGCCCGCCTGGGACGCCGCCGACGGCCGAGGCAAGCTGCACCTGATCCAACGCGCGCTGGCGCTCCGGGCCGCGAGTCCGGCGCTGTTCACCGCGGGCAGCTATCAGCCGCTGGTCGTAACTGGCCGGCGGGCGTCGCAGGTCTGCGCCTTCGCTCGCGTGCTGCCGCCGCGGGCCGGCAGTGATGCGCTGGTGGTCGTCGTGCCGCGGCTCCTCGCCCGGCTGGCGCTGGCCGACGACTCGGCCACGGAGGCCAGGTGGCTGCCGGATCCGGTCCCGGACCCGGGCTGGGACCGGCCCCCCCTTTCGGTGCCCGCCGGCGTCCGGCCGCGACCACCCGCCGGG
>NZ_JAIFKJ010000538.1:0-5931 GCF_019695415.1 Thiohalocapsa sp. | reverse complement strand
TTGGGGTGGTGTGCATAGGACCCGGTCCTCGTGCCCGGGCTGGGCCCTGCCCCTCATTGGTGCACCGGCTGCGTCCTGGCTGGATCAGCTCGCCGGAGCCACCCTGCAAGCCGGGCGCCACTGCGGTGAGCGGGTGCTGCGCGCCGGCGAGCTGCTGCGGCGCTTCCCGGTGGCGCTGCTGCGCCGCGCAGACGAAGACGCTTGAGGCACGGCGGGTACGCCATGCCGGCCCACTACGTCGGTACCTCTGGTTGGTCCTACGATCACTGGGTCGGGCCCTTCTACCCCGAGGGCCTGCCCTCGGACCAGCGCCTGGCGCACTACGCCGGCCGGCTCGCAACTGCCGAGATCAACAACACCTTCTACCAGCTGCCCTCTCAGGAGGCCCTGGCGCACTGGCGCGAGGCCGTGCCGGAGGACTTCGTCTTCGCCGCCAAGGCAAGCCGCTATATCACCCACATGAAGAAGCTCAAGGACCCGGCAGACACGGTGCCGACCTATCTTGAGCGCATGTCCACGCTCGGCCCCAAGCTCGGCCCGGTACTCTTCCAACTGCCGCCGCGCTGGCACCAGAACAGCGAGCGGCTGGCGGCGTTCCTGGACCGGCTCGATCGACTCGACGACACCAGGCGCTGGGTCTTCGAGCTGCGGGACCAAAGCTGGCTCACGGACACGACCCTGGAGATTTTGAAGCAGCACAACGCCGCGTTCTGCATCTACGAGCTGGACGGGTTCACCACTGAGCCCAAAGTGACAGCGGACTTCGTCTATATCCGCCTGCACGGCCCAGACGGGGCCTACCAGGGGCGCTACGAGGACCCCGCGCTCGACGCCTGGGCGCGGCGCATCCGGGACTGGCTCGGACAGGGCCTGGACGTCTACTGCTATTTCGACAACGACGAGGCCGGCTATGCAGTGCAGAATGCACTGGCCCTCCAGGGGCGGCTCGGCCCACAGTGACGGCGTCGAGGCGCACCGGATGTCTGCCTGCACCCGCCCCCGCGAATGCGTCACAGCCGAAAGCGACCGCCAGTATGACCACAGCCGAACACCGGGCCCCTGTCGGCCCGCGCATCTACAACCTCTTCCCCACCCTGCTCGGCCCGGTGCCGAATTGGCACCAGCGCCTGCCGGCGATCGCCGAGATGGGCTTCGACTGGATCTTCCTGAACCCGGTGCATCTGCCGGGGGTCTCCGGCAGCCTGTACTCCATCAAGGACCCGAGCCGTCTGAATCCGAAGCTGCGCCCGCAGCACCAAGGGCAGCGCAGGCAGAGCGACGACGCCCTGCTGCGCGACTTCTGCGCCGCCGCCCGGAAGGCCGGCATCCGCGTCATGCTGGACCTGGTCATCAACCACAGCGCCAAGGACAGCGTGCTGGTGGACACCCACCCGGAGTGGTTCGCGCGCGACGCGGACGGGCATGTGCGCTCACCATTCGTGCGGGACCTCGACAATCCGGATCAGATCACGGTCTGGGAGGACCTCGCCGAGCTGGACTACAGCGAGCGCCCGGCCCGGGAGGCGATGCTGCGATATTGGGAGGACCTGATCGGCGGCTATCTCGATCTCGGCTTCGGCGGCTTCCGCTGCGATGCTGCCTATAAGCTGCCGGGCAGCGTCTGGCGCCGACTCATCGCCACCGCCCGCAAGCGCGACCCCGCGGCCAGCTTCTTCGCCGAGACCCTGGGCGCCCCTGAAGAGGCTGTCGAGCAGCTGCGCGGCGCGGGCTTCGACTTCCTATTCAACAGCTCCAAGTGGTGGGACTTCCGCGCGGGGTGGCTGCTGGAGCAGTACCAACGCTTCCGTGACCTGGCGCCGTCCATCGCCTTCCCGGAGAGCCACGACACCGAGCGCCTCGCGGCCGAGAGCGGCGGCAGCGTGCAGGAGTCGCGCTTTCGGTATCTGTTCGCGGCTGTGTTCTCGGCGGGCGTGATGCTGCCCATCGGCTACGAATTCGGCTTTCGCCGGCCGCTGCATGTGGTGGAAACGACGCCGGAGGATTGGGAGCAGGGACTGGCAGAGTCCCCGTTCGACATCAGTGCCTACATTGCCCGCGTCAACGCCATGAAGGCCGCGACACCCGTGCTCTGCGAAGAAGGTCCGCAGGAGCGGGTCACCGACCCCAACGCACCCCTGGTGGGCCTCCTGCGACGCTCCACCCAAGGGCCGCAACGCAGCCTCGCTCTGATCAACCCCGACCCGCACCATACGCACAACCACGGCGTTCAGCAGCTCTCGGATACCCTTGGCTGCGCCCCGGTGGACATCCGCGAGATCACACCCGCCATCGACACCGACGCCGAGACACCGCCCGAGAGCCTGGCCAACCGCAACGACATCCAGGTGCCGCCGCGGAGCCTGCGAGTCTTCATCAAGCGCTGAGCCAACACCATGCCCGAGACCGCGCCAGTCACCTTCTCCCGCACCCGCCTGGATGCCGTGCTCTTCGACCTGGACGGCGTCGTGACACGCACGGCCCGGGTGCACGCGGCTGCGTGGAAGGCCATGTTCGATGCTTACCTCAGGGAGCGCCCGCCGCATGAGGGGGAAGATCACAGTCCGTTCGATGAGCAGCGCGACTACCGTCGCTATGTCGACGGCAGGCCGAGAGTGAAAGGCGTCAAGCACTTCCTCGCCGCCCGCGGCGTCGACCTGCCGGAGGGCAACCCGAACGACCCGCCGGAGCGCGAGACCCTGTGGGGCCTCGGCAACCGCAAGAATGAACGGTTTCGGCAGGCGCTCGGCGAGCGCGGGGTCGAGCGCTACGACTGCGCCGTGGACCTGCTGCACCGGCTGCGGGAGGCTGGCTTTCGCACCGCCGTTGTCACCGCCAGCAAGAACTGCGACCTGATCCTGAAAGAGGCCGGCCTTGCGGATCTTTTTAACGCCCGCGTGGACGGCGTCGAAGCGGCACGCCTGGAGCTCGCCGGCAAGCCGGACCCGGACACCTTTCTCGAGGCCGCTGCCAGGCTGCATTGCGATCCCGCACGCACGGCGGTGCTGGAGGATGCCGTGGCCGGCGTGCGCGCCGGCCGGCGGGGCAACTTCGGCCTGGTGGTGGGCGTGGACCGCAGCGGCCAGGCCGACGCGCTCGCCGATGCAGGGGCAGACCGCGTGGTGGCGGACCTCTGTGCCGTGACGGTCACGGCCGACGCGATAGAGCCGCCGCCGTTGCTGGATGACCCCGGGCCTCTGCTGCGCCGCCTGGCCGATCGCCGCCCGGCGCTCTTCCTGGACTACGACGGCACACTCACGCCCATTGTCGAGCGCCCGGAGGACGCCCTGCTGTCGCCCGACATGCGCGCCGCGCTGCGCGCTGCGGCCGAAGCCATGCCCCTGGCCATCATCAGTGGGCGCGACTTGGACGACGTCCAGGCGCTGGTGGACCTGCCGGAGATCACCTACGCCGGCAGCCACGGCTTCGATATCCGCGGCCCGGACATCGCCCTGGAGCAGCCGGACGGCGTCGACGCCCTGGACGACCTCGCTCAGGCGGCCGAGACGCTCCAGGCTCGCCTCGCGCATATTCCCGGCGCGCAGGTGGAGCGCAAGCGCTTCGCCGTGGCCGTACACTATCGCCGCGTCGCGACCGAGCTGGCGTCGCAAGTGGAGGATGCCGTCGCTGCGGTGGCCGAGCGCTCAACGCGGCTGCGCCGCACCGGTGGCAAGAAGATCTACGAGCTTCGGCCCGACATCGACTGGGACAAAGGCCGCGCGGTCACCTGGCTGATCGGCGAGCTCGGCCTCGACGGACCGGACGTGCTGCCCATTTACATCGGCGACGACGAAACCGACGAGGACGCCTTCCGCGCCCTGGCAGGCCGCGGCGGCATCGGCCTACTGGTGGCCGACGGAGAGCAGGCAAGCGCCGCCGCCTGGCGGCTTTCGGACCCGGATGCCGTCGGTGAGCTGCTGCGGGCACTGACGGCCGCGGAGACAGACCCACGCTGAGGCAGCAAGCTAGGGAAGCGCCGATTTATTGGCGCTTCCCGCGCGGGGCAGGACGCCCAATAAATCAGCATCTCCCTAGGCAAGAGATCGGCCGCCCGCGCCCACCCCATGCCGAGCCGATGCGAACAGGCGCGCTGCATCTTCCGAGCGGCAGCGGAAAGCCGGTGGACGCACCCCAGCCCGGTGCGCCAGCGACCAAACTTTAAGAGAGATGGCAGTGCGATACGCCGTTGTACCGACGCCGGAAGGCTCGGGCCGGCTGCGAGCCGCGCCTGGGCGCAGGGCTCTGGCGCTCGGTTGGGCGGCGCCATCTGGGACGAGTGCAGCCGGATGCCGCGGCGTGCGCCAACGCCCTCAACGCTGGAGGTCACCGTGGTCATGATGCCTATGCAACAGACAGAAGAGGTCCGGGTCCCCACCGAGGCAGGAGACCTGCCCGGCTTCCTGGAGCTGCCGGAGGCCTGCGGCGGACTCGTGCTGTTCGCCCACGGCAGCGGCAGCAGCCGCTTCAGCCGACGCAACCGCGCAGTGGCACAGACGTTGAATCGCGGCGGTCTCGGCACCCTGCTCTTCGACCTGCTGACACCAGCCGAGCACCAGCGCGATCAGCGCACCGCCGAGTACCGCTTCGACATCCCGCTACTCATCCGTCGGCTGGTGTACGCGATTGACTGGGCGGCCCGAAACCCGCGCACCGCGTCGCTCGCCATTGGCGTTTTCGGCGCCAGCACCGGCGCCGCGGCAGCCCTGGGCGCGGCGGCGCTGCGTCCCCGCGAGGTGCGCGCAGTGGTCTCCCGCGGCGGCCGCCCGGACCTGGCCGCGGACATGCTGGAGGAGGTGCGGCAGCCGACCCTCTTCATCGTTGGCGGGCTGGATCAGATGGTACTGGACTTGAACCGTGAGGCGGCGTCGCGGATGCCGACGCCGCCCGCCATCGAGGTCGTACCTGGTGCCAGCCACCTGTTCGAGGAGCCCGGCAAGCTCGAGCTGGTGGCAGCCCTGGCCCGGGACTTCTTCCACGCCCACCTGCGACTGCAGCCATCGACGATGCCGACACCGGAGGACCTACCGTGAGCGCCGTGCAACTCCCCTTCAGCGATCGCACCGAGGCCGGACGCCTGCTCGCCAGCGCCCTGCACGAGTATCGCGGTCGCGACGATGTGCTGGTGCTGGCACTGCCGCGGGGCGGGGTGCCGGTGGCGGCGGAGGTGGCCGCGGAGCTGGACGCACCGCTGGACCTGATGCTGGTGCGCAAGCTCGGCGTGCCCGGACAGCCAGAGTTGGCCATGGGCGCCATCGCCACCGGCGGTGTTCAGGTGCTGAACCCCGACATCGTGAGCGCGCTCGGGATCAGTGAGCACACCATCGACCGAGTCGCCGATGTCGAGGGACGGGAGCTCGCCCGCCGCACCCGGGCCTACCGCGGTGAGCGGCCGCCCCCGCGCATCCAGGGCAGCTGTGTCATCCTCATTGACGACGGTCTCGCCACCGGTGCCACCATGCGTGCGGCGGTGTCCGCGGCGCGCACGCAGAGACCGGGCCTGCTGGTGGTGGCTGTGCCTGTGGCCAGCGCCGACGCGCTGGACCTCATCGAGCCCACGGTGGACGACTTGGTGTGCCTGGCGGCACCTGAGCCCTTCTGGGGTGTCGGGCGCTGGTACGCGGCATTCCCGCAAACCAGTGATGCCGAGGTCCGCGCATTGCTGGCAGACGCAGCAGAACGGGCAGGCGCCGAGTGACGCCGACAAACACGGGGCACCACGACCATGACACCGGACAGTGCACCCAAGAAATCCCCTGACAGGCTCCCCCAAGCCGCCGTACCCCGCGATCGCTGGGCTGCGACCTGTACCGACTTCGCGCAGCTGCCACCAGCCTGGATGGTCCAGAACCGGGCGGTGCCGCCCCCGGCCCCCGCCCCACGCCCCCCCGCCCGGGCCGCCAGGGGGCGGGCCCAGGCCGCCGCGCGGCCGCCCCA
>NZ_JAIFKJ010000554.1 GCF_019695415.1 Thiohalocapsa sp. | reverse complement strand
TTAGGAAGGGCGATGGGCTCCCGGGTTACTTTGCCCGGCACCCAGGGAGTGGAGCGCTGCTGGCTGCGGCGGCAGCGTAGGCTGATGGCGGTGCTGTGCTTTCGCGCCTGCGAGCGCTGCCCCTGCGCTCACAGGGCCTGTGTCAAGGAGAGGAGTACTGCGGGCACGGCGGCGATTCAGTTGCCCCCTGCGGCTTCGCGGGAGGGGCCATCCAAACCGGCTTCGTGGCGAAAGCGCTGCCGGGTTGCGGCGGGCGTCATCGCCCAGCGCGCGAGTGGAGACTCAGAGCATTCCCAACTGGAGCTTGGCCTCGTCGGACATGGTATCCGGACTCCATGGCGGATCCCAAACCAGCTCGACCTCCACCTCGCCCACACCCTCCACGGTCTTCACGGCGTCCTTGACCATCACGGGCATCATGCCCGCCACAGGGCACGCCGGTGCGGTGAGGGTCATGTCGATGGCAATGTTTCCGCCATCGGCGATGTCGATTTTGTAGATGAGACCGAGGTCGTAGATATTGACCGGGATCTCCGGGTCGTGGACCTTTCGCAGCGCCGCGATGATCGGCTCCCGCAGCGCCTCATCGGTGGGAGCCCCGCCGCTGGCACCGTCGGCCTCGGGGGTCGCGGCAGACGCGGCGCCGGCCTCGCTCTCGTCGCGGTCGACGCCTTCTTCGTGGCCGGCACCGAAGCCGGCGAAACGCGCAAGTCTGTTCATCACATCACCACCATGACGACCTCCGGACCGGCGGGCACATGCCCGTGCAGCCCGGATGGGGTTTGGATTCGAGCGGGGGACGCGGCACCATCGTGCGGGCTGTCTCAGATCGCTGCCGCCTCGAGTCGCCGGCCGACCACGTCCGACACATAGGCCTCGAGCGCGGCATGACCGAGGGCGTCGATGATCTCTTCGGCAAAGCCAAGGCAGAGCATGCGTCGCGCCAATGCCTCCGGAATGCCCCGCGAGCGGAGGTAGAACAGCATTTCCGGCTCGATCTGACCCACGGTCGTACCGTGGCTGCACTTGACGTCGTCGGCGTAGATCTCGAGCTGCGGCTTGGTATCCACCTCCGCATTCTGCGACAGGAGCAGATTGCGGTTGGACATCTCGGCGTCGGTCTGTTGAGCGTCCTTTGCGACATACACCAGGCCGTCGAAGACCGCCTTGCCTTTGCCATGGACGACGCCCTTGAAGTTCTCGCGGCTCGTGCACCGCGGCAGACCGTGACGGACATCCAAGTGATAATCCAGCAGCTGCTTGTCACCGGCGAGATACAGCCCCTGCAGATCGCACTCGGCATGCTCACCGCTGAATCGGGTCACCAGGTCCGTGCGTGCCCAACGTGCGCCGATGCCCACGTTGATGCCATCGTAGCGGCTGTTGGCCCCTTGGCTCAGGTAGACACCGGAGAGATGAAAGGCGCTCGCGCTCTCTACCTGGATGCGCCGATGCCGCAGCACTGCATCCCTGCCCAGCTGGATCTCGACCAGGGCGTTGGTGCAGTAAAGGGCATCGCCGAGGCTCGCATAGCGTTCGATGAGCGTGACCTGTGCGCCGTCACCCAGCGTGATGAGGTGGCGCGGCTGCGCGACCCGCGGCTCGTCCATGCCGACGGACAAATGCAGCAGCTCGACGGGCTTCTCCGCAACGGTGCCGCGATCTGCCGCCAACACCATGCCGTCATCGAGGCCGGCGGTGTTGAGGGACGCAAACACATGGGCACCCTCACCGGCAACAGCGCCGATGCGCCCAGCCAGCGCGCTCGCATCCCGGGCGAGCTCGGCGCGCAGGCTGCTGACGCGCAGACCTGCCGGCAGATCAGCGAGTGCCGAGAGCTCAGGCGCAAAGCGGCCGTTGACCATGACTACGCGGTGGGCATCCAGCCCGGGTGCCAGCACATCGTCGATGTCCTCTGGCAACAGCGCAGTGAGCGGCTCGTCCACCGGCGCGAAGTCCTGCTCCAGCAGCGCGCGCAGACCCGTATAGCGCCATCCCTCAGACTTGCTGGTAGGCGCACCCTGGGTCTGCACCCGCTCGGCGGCAGCCGCCCGAACGGCGGCGAGCCACTCGGGCTCGCCCGCCGAGGTGCGGGACAACTCCGACGAGCGCCAGCTATCAAAGGGGCCAGGCTCATGCACTACCGCCGCCATTGGGGGGTCTTGTTTGAGGGCCTGCGCGCTCATGCCGCTGCCTCGTCGACGATCCAGCCGTAGCCCTTCTCTTCCAGCTCCAGCGCCAGCTCCTTGCCGCCGGAGCGGATAATGCGGCCTTTGGCGAGCACATGGACATAGTCAGGCTCGATGTAGTCCAGCAGCCGCTGATAGTGGGTCACCACCAACATGGATCGCTCGGGGCTGCGCAGGGAATTGACTCCATTGGCCACCACGCGCAGGGCGTCGATGTCGAGGCCGGAGTCGGTCTCGTCCAGGATGGCGAGCTTGGGCTCCAGCAGCGCCATCTGGAAGATCTCGTTGCGCTTTTTCTCACCGCCGGAGAAGCCGAAGTTCACCGGGCGCTTCAGCAGTGAATCGTCCAGGTGCAGCACCTTCAGCGTCTCCTTCATGAGTCGCATGAAGGAGACCGCGTCCAGCTCTTCTTCGCCGTGGTACTTGCGCTTGGCGTTCAGCGCGGCCTTGAGGAAGTAGGTGTTGTTCACGCCCGGCAGCTCGACCGGGTACTGGAAGGCCAGGAACAACCCCAGGCAAGCCCGCTCCTCGGGCTCCAGCTCCAGCAGGTCGCGCCCCTCGAAGCGGACGCTGCCGCCGGTGACCTCGTAGCCCTCGCGGCCGGAGAGGACGTTGGCGAGCGTGCTCTTGCCGGAGCCGTTCGGCCCCATCATGGCGTGCACCTCACCGGCGCCCACGTCCAGGTCGAGACCCTTTAGGATCTCCTTGTCATCGACTTTGGCCTTCAGGCCTTTCACAGACAGCATGTTCGACTCCTAATCGGCTGGCGGCATCCGGTTTGGATGCAGCTCGCATGTGTGGTTTGGCTGCGCGCCGGCTGCCGGCTCACAGCGTTGTTAGCGCGGGCTAGGACGCTCCACGCGCGCCCGATCCGCACGGCAGGGCGCAAGGAACGGGGAACGAAGTCGCCTTAGACCACCGCCCCCTCGAGGCTGATGATCACGAG
>NZ_JAIFKJ010000453.1 GCF_019695415.1 Thiohalocapsa sp. | reverse complement strand
TGTGACAAGGAAACCGTCACCCCAGTGCGTGTTGTGACTGCGTCCTTGGACAACGAGTGTACTGACTGGTGAAGCTCGAATGCGACCCTGCCGCGGACGCCGCCTACTTCGAAATCTCCACCGCTGATGTCGCGACGACGAAGCAGATCGAGCCCGGCATCATGGCGGATTACGACGCAGAAGGACACTTGGTCGGCATCGAAGTGCTGTCTGTCAGCAAGCGGGATCTCGGTAAGACGCTCGATGAAGTTGCCTGAGCCGGCGTTGGCACGAGCTGACGAAAAGGAGACAGACCCTGAGGTATCCCCAGATTAAGGAGCTGGAGAACAGTGGGTCGATTGCTCGATCGCCGAGGCAATGCCATGGCGGTCCCATTCCCAACCCCGCCCGCCATCCAGGTTGTGGGGATACCTCACGGACAGACCACGTTTTCCGGGGAGCAACGATATCTCGCGCAGAGACGCCAAGGCGCAGAGAAGAAGCGGAGACGGGAGGAGAGATGCAGCTAGACTATGAGCAGCAGAGACTTGGGTATGGCATTGTGCTGGTTAAACCGACCGCTTCTCTTTCTTCCCTTTGCGGCTCTGCGTCTCTGCGCGAGTTTCTCTTCTCTTTTCCCCGCATTCGCATCTCGACGTGAGCTTTTTCTCTTGATGCGAATAAGATCGCAGGCACGACAGCAGAAGGCAGGGCAGGCACACCGTGTTGCTTGGCCAACACCAACCTACACCGGTCAGGGTGACGATGTTGCTGACGCGACCTGCCGAGGCTGGTGGGCGTTTGGGAATTCACTAGATGCGGCGCAGCACACGCACAATCTACCCACTCCTTCGAGCGGGAGCTAAAGACAGCAAACCATGCCTGCAAAACGACCAAAACAGATCTATCAGCTCAAGATCACGCTCAAGGGCGCAAAGCCGCCTATCTGGCGGCGGGTTCTGGTCCCGAGCGACCTGAGGCTGGATTTGCTGCATGCGGTCATCCAGGTCGCTATGGGCTGGACGGACTCGCATCTGCACCAATTCGTCGCAGGCGGCCGTTTTTATGGCGTCCCAGATGACGAGTTCGGCTTCGAGGTTCAGGACGAAACACGGGTCAGGCTCGCCGATATTCTGCGCAAAGAAAAGGACACCATGCTCTACGAATATGATTTTGGCGACGGCTGGGAGCATCAGGTGCTCGTCGAACAGGTTTCGGCCTTCGATCAGGCCCAACCACTGCCGCTGTGCATCAAAGGCAAGCGCGCCTGCCCGCCGGAGGATTGCGGCGGCATCTGGGGTTATGCCGAGCTGCTCACAACCTTGGCCGATCCGTCCCATCCGGAGCACCAGGAGATACTCGACTGGCTCGGAGGCCCGCTCGATCCTGAAGCGTTCGACCTCGACGACACCAATCAGGCGCTCGCGGCGCTGAGACTGACGGGGTAGCGACAAGGAGCCGGTCTCAATAACAGCTCGCAAGACAGACAGAGACACACGGAGCCATGATTCAGATCCCCCAATACCTTGAGGTCTACATCACGACGCTCAATTCGGAGCTGGATCGGTTCTGGTCGCGGTTCAATGTCTTCTCAGCGATTCAGATTCTGGCGATCCTCGCGTTGATGTTGGCGTTCGACAAGCTGCAGATCCACCCGGATACGGCACGGGCGGCGATTATGGTGCTGTTTCTCTGGTCGTTGACGGGCACACTGGTCATTTGGCATTCCATCGAGATACAGCAGCGCTTGGTCACGGCTATCGTGGCCGCAGAGACCAACCTGCCGGATGACGTCAGCCTGTTCCGCGAGGCGCTGCAAGCATCGACGCCCGCACAGAACTTCATCATGCGGGCGTGTTTTTCGTTTGCCGTGGTCTGCTCCTTCTTCTGGGGCGGTATGATCTTTCTCGGCCCTTACGACTGAGCTGGAATGAAGGAGATGACATACCCCCTGCGTCGAGGCGGTGCGCGTCTGCTGCGGTCCGCAGGCATCGGCCTGCTGGCGCTGGTAACGGGCGTTGCGCAGGCCGCGAGCTTCGACTGCACCAAAGCTTCGACGCGGGTCGAGCGTCTCATCTGCGCTGACGCGGAGCTGAGCCGGCTCGACTCCGAGCTCGGCCGGGTCTATGCGGATGCCCGGCGCAGTCGGGAAAATCCGGAGCGTCTCCTGACACAGCAGCGCGTCTGGCTCGAGCAGCGCGACCGCTGCCGAACCAGCGACTGCCTAGCGGACCTCTATCGCCAGCGCATCGCCGCCCTCGACCGGAAAGTAGGCGAGGTGAGCATCGAAGCGGCGATGGGCGAGTCACGCACTGACCGCTCTGACGAGCTGGTCCGCATCACTCAGCGGGGGCCGCAGTTCGAGATCGAAGCAGCCTATCCGCGCCTCGAAGATGGCAAGGCCGCTGCGGCAGGGGAGCGGGTGCTGGATGAGGTGGTAAACGGCGAGATCGGCGACTTCCGGCAAGCCTACCAGGAGCTCCTTGCAGGGGGTGGCGCCCACCAAGGGCCGCCTTGGCAGCTCTCCATCGACTACGACCAGGTGTACGCCGCGCCGCATTTCTGGTCCGTGGGCCTGCGCAGCTACGCCTACACCGGAGGCGCACATGGTGGACAGCAGCACCTGCCGGTGGTCATACGCCGCGACACAGGCGCCCGCGTGCCAACCGAAGACCTGTTCCGCAGTGGCAGCGCCTGGCTGCCGCGTGTTGCCGATTACTGTTACACGGCCCTCAGCCAGCGCGAGCCGTTCTCGCCGGACGACAACTGGCTTCGCGAGGGCACGGCGCCGACCGCCGACAACTACCGCAAGCTGCTGCCGCTTGCTGAGGGTCTACTCGTGACCTTCGAGCAATACCAGGTGGGGCCATACGCCATCGGGACTCACGAAGTGAGCGTGCCCTACGGTGAGCTGGCTGGCTTGCTCGATCAGGACCTGTTCCCGGACGGACGCCCTTGAGCATGCCCTTGCCCCGGAGCCCGCAATGCCATCCATCGACGCCCTGCCCTGGTGGCACTGGCCCGACTTCGCTCGCGTGCCGTGGTCCTCGCCGCGGTGGCGGCGGCCGGCGCGCTGGGCACCCTGCTCCGGCCCATCGCACGGCGCCAGCGCGCCCGGCCAAGGGCGCCCCCCCACCCACCCCCGCCGGAGGCGGGCAA
>NZ_JAIFKJ010000264.1 GCF_019695415.1 Thiohalocapsa sp. | reverse complement strand
TTTCGGCGACGCAAGTCGCTGAAAATGAGGGAGCCGGGAAACCGCCCAATGTCTGCACAGGCCCGGCTCCGTCTGATTTTTGGGCAGGAAGCCCAATAAATCAGCATCTCCCTAGGAATCGATCAAGCCGACGATTCAGCCGGCTGGTCATTGGGGGACGGGGCTATGCCGGACAGGCCTCGGGCGTTGCCCGGGGCCTTTTCTTTTGTGTGACGCAATCACTTGACTCATCCAGCCTGCGTTGCGGGTGCCCTGGGCACTCCAGGGTGCCGTAGGCGCCGCCGGGGCCCAATAGACCCGGCCAACTCCGCTATGGTCGGAGCGTGCTCAGCTCGGCAGCTTCAGTACGTGCGCAACGGTTGTCGCAGCAGGGGCATCTAAGTTTGCGACGACCCCGCCTCCGAAGTCTCCTCAGCACCGGCCGCGGGCGTCGGCTCCGCTGCAGCAGTGCTCTCCATGGTGTCTTCCATGGTGCCGGCGGCGAGAACCGGCGCCGCATCAAGTCGCTCGGCATCCATCAGGGCCGCGATGCGCTGAAGTGAGGCCAGTAGCAGCGTCTGCTCCCAATCCGCCAGCTTGCCGAAGCGGGCCGCGAAGGCATCTTGCAACAACGGCGGGGCACGCTTCAGCGTCTGCGAGGCCTCCGGCGTGGCGCGTACCAGCACCCGACGTCGGTCTGTCTCGCTCCGGGCGCGCACCACGAGGCCGCGCCGCTCCAGACGGTTCACGATGTCCGTGATGGTCGCGTGGCTCAGATTCACACGCTGGGCCACGGTCCCCACCGGCAGCTCGCCGGCGGCGGCGATCTCCTTCAGAACCAGCGCCTGGGGTGCTGTCAGCCCGTGGCTGCGCACCAGCGCCCGCGAGTGAAGATCCACCGCGCGGATCACCCGGCGCAACGCCACGAGTACCTCTGCGGTCCGGTCTGAGTCAAACGGGCCGCGGCCATCGCTCGGCTGGGGCTCCTGCTGCGGCTGTAATATTTCGCTCACAAAATAGTTCCGATTTTTTTGTAGTTGCCCGATATTTCTTTAAGTATCTGTTTTTTAATTCCTATTCTGAATTTTAGGTTCTTTCTTTCGAGTTGAGCAGTGCGTTGGGGGCTTGCGTTCGTTCGGGTTCTAAGTAGTATTCTACGCAATTGCTGTCCGGCGCCGAGCGTGTTTGATGCAGCGCGGGCGCCATGCATCCCCAAGGTAGTGGCTGTTTGAACGCGTGCTCAAGCCGAATGAGCACTGTGCCCGTTCCAGGGCAAACGCGGCCGCGCCGCCAATACACGGTGCCTGCGCCGCTGGTGGGCGCTGCAGAGCTGACTGACCCGAGCGGGTCGGCGGCGAGTCGGGCGCCCGCCAATGGCGCACGCCGTCCGGCCGCCTGCCAATCGACACCAAGAGGACGAGCTATGCAACCGAATGTTCGGACCGATATCCCGGCACGACAGGACTACGGCGATGATCCGCTCGCCGTGCGTGAGTCCGAAAAATATCAGGAAGAGTACGTCGAGTCCTTCGTCGACAAATGGGACGAGCTTATCGACTGGGATGGTCGCGCCGCCGCCGAGGGCCAATTCTTCATCCAGCAACTGCGTGAGCGCGGCGCCAAGAAGGTGCTGGACGTCGCCACCGGCACCGGCTATCACTCGGTGCAGCTGCTGAAGGCCGGCTTCGAGGTCACCAGCGCCGACGGCAGTCCGGTGATGCTCGCCAAGGCCTTCGAGAACGCCCGTCGCCAGGGCCATATCCTGCGCACCATCCATGCCGACTGGCGCTGGCTGAACCGCAGCGTGCACGATCTGTACGATGCCGTGATCTGCCTCGGGAACTCCTTCACGCATCTGCACGAGGATAACGATCGGCGCAAGGCGCTCGCGGAGTTCTACGCCACCCTCAAGCACGACGGTATCCTGATTCTGGACCAGCGCAACTATGATGCCTTGCTGGACCACCAAGTGCAGCCTACCCACAACTACTACTACTGCGGCGACAACGTTCGCGCCGAGCCGGAGCACGTGGACGACACCCTGGCCCGGTTCAAGTACAGCTTCCAAGACGGCTCCACCTTCCATCTCAACATGTTCCCGCTGCGCAAGCGCTATGTGCAGGGCCTGATGCGAGAGGTGGGCTTCCAGCGCGTTGACACCTACGGCGACTTCCAAGAGACCTATCGCGAAAGCGAGCCGGACTTCTTCATCCACGTGGCCGAGAAAGAATATCGACAGGTGTCCTGATATGAGTGTCCAGATGAGCCAAGCCAACTACTCCGACGTCGTTCAGACCGCCCGTGAGTACTACAACAGTGAGGACGCGGACAACTTCTACTTCCACGTCTGGGGCGGCGAGGACATCCACATCGGGCTCTACGAGGGTCCGGACGACGCCATCAAGGACGCCTCCGAGCGCACCGTCGCTTTCATGGCCGACCGTATCAAAGACAAGCTCGCTGCCCCCGGCGCGCGGCTGGTTGATCTGGGTGCAGGCTACGGCGGAGCCGCGCGCTGGCTCGCCAAGCGCTTCGGCTGTCAGGTGCTGGCGCTGAACCTGAGCGAGGCCGAAAACGCGCGCGACCGCCAAATGAACCGCGAGCAGGGCGTCGACCAGCTCATCGAGGTGGTCGACGGCAGCTTCGAACAGGTGCCCGCCGAGAACAGCACCTTCGACGCCGCCTGGTCCCAAGATGCGATTCTGCATTCTGGGCATCGGGACAAGGTCATGGACGAGGTGGACCGGGTGCTGAGGCCTGGCGGTGAATTCGTCTTCACCGACCCGATGCAGGCCGATAACTGCCCCCAGGGCGTGCTGCAGCCGGTCCTGGACCGCATTCACCTCTCCAGCCTCGGCTCCTTCGCCTTCTATAGGGAGCAGGCACGGCGCCTCGGGTGGGAAGAGGTCGAGATCGTCGACATGACCCACCAGCTCGTAAATCACTACGGCCGCGTCGCCGCCGTGCTGCGGGCCGAGCGTGAGTCCCTCGCCGGCAAGGTATCGGACGCTTACATCGACCGCATGCTCCAGGGCTTGCAGCACTGGGTGGACGCCGGCAGCAACGGCTATCTCGCCTGGGGCGTGATGCATTTCCGCAAGCCGGCTTAAGAGGGTGTTTACAAAATGCGTTAGAATACAGGCTCCATTGCACGACTGGGAG
>NZ_JAIFKJ010000376.1 GCF_019695415.1 Thiohalocapsa sp. | reverse complement strand
CTGCGCAAGTTCGGCAAGTTCACGGTGCCGGAGTTCATCGGCGACCGCTACTACTCGCAGGCGGCGCGCATCGTCGCGGTCATCTGCCTGATCCTGGCCTCCATCACCTATGTCATCGGCCAGATGAAGGGCATCGGCGTGGCCTTCTCCCGCTTCCTGGAGACGAGCTACGAGGTGGGCCTCTACATCGGTATGGGCATCGTCGCCATCTACGCCGTGCTCGGCGGTATGAAGGGCATTACCTATACTCAGATCGCCCAGTACGTGGTCCTGATCCTGGCCTACACCATCCCGGCCATCTTCATCTCCCTCACCCTGACCGGCATCCC
Organism: Thiohalocapsa sp.; assembly: GCF_019695415.1. GTDB lineage: Bacteria > Pseudomonadota > Gammaproteobacteria > Chromatiales > Chromatiaceae > Thiohalocapsa. The sequence goes on along the minus strand of NZ_JAIFKJ010000376.1, from coordinate 8,487 downwards.
GCTGCCGCAGATCGGTCTTGGCGCCGGCTACGTGGAGGACGGCGCGCAAACCGGTGTGACGCTGCTCGGCAAGCTCGATCAGGTGGTCACGGATCTCGGCTTCAAGGAGTACACCACCCAGGTGATGGGCAGCACCCTGAACATGTTCGTCTACACCCTGTCACTGATGATCGGCACCGCGGGCCTGCCCCACGTCATCATCCGCTTTTTCACCGTGCCGAAGGTCAAGGATGCACGCTACTCCGCCGGCTGGGCATTGGTGTTCATCGCCCTGCTCTACACCACAGCCCCGGCCGTCGGCGCCATGGCGCGCCTGAACCTCATGGACACCATCCAAATCGGCCCGGTAGGCAGCGAGGAAGGCAACCTCCTGTACGAAGATCGCCCGGAGTGGTTCAAAAAGTGGGAGACCACGGGCCTGCTGCAGTTCGAGGACAAGAACGACGACGGCCGCATCCAGTACTACGACGACACCAATCCGGAGTTCGCCGAGAAGGCCGAGTCCTTCGGCTGGAAGGGCAACGAGATGGTCAAGGTGGACCGCGACATCATGGTGCTCGCCAACCCGGAGATCGCCGGACTGCCCAACTGGGTCATCGCCTTGGTGGTAGCCGGCGGCCTCGCGGCGGCGCTGTCTACGGCCGCGGGATTGCTGCTGGCCATCAGCTCGGCCATCTCGCATGACCTGCTGAAGGGGGTATTCATGCCGGGGATCTCGGAAAAGGCCGAGCTCAACGCCGGTCGCCTCTCCATGATCGGCGCAATCATCGTGGCCGGTTATCTCGGACTCAACCCACCGGGCTTCGCGGCAGGCACCGTGGCCATCGCCTTCGGCCTCGCAGCGTCGAGTATCTTCCCGGCCCTGATGATGGGCATCTTCATGAAGAAGATGAACAACGCGGGGGCGATCGCCGGCATGCTGGCGGGCATCACGGTCACGCTGCTGTACGTGTTCCAGCACAAGGGGATCTTCTTCGTGCCCGGCACCGAGTTCCTGATGCCGGAGCTGGGTATGGGACCGGACTGGTTCTTCGGCATCTCGCCGAATGCCTTCGGCGCCGTTGGCGCGCTGGTGAACTTCGTCGTGGCCTTCATCGTTGCGGCGGTCACCAAGGCGCCACCGGAGCACATCCAGCACTTGGTTGAAGACGTGCGCGTGCCACGCGGCGCCGGCGAGGCCACCGGGCACTGAGCCTGAGGCCAACAACGACACACTGACCTCCAGCCCCGCGCAAGCGGGGCTTTTTTTGCGCCGCGCTCCCATTGCCAGCAAGCGAGCCTCCGTCCTCTGCATCCAAAGCGCGGAGTCGCGCTGCCCGACAACCCACCGGCAAGGTCGCAACCTGACGGCGGAAGCAGAGCCCACGGAGTCGCCGAGGGTGTTGATTGCCAGTCACCCCGCGCCCCCTGGCGACCGTCTAACTACTCTCTTTGGGTTGAGGCCATAGCCGCTGGAGCCGCCCCTGCTTGACCTCACTGGACCCGGAGCATTATGCTGTTAATGCGAATCGTTCGCGTTTTTATGCGCCACGCCAGCCGTAGTTGACACCGATGTAAACGCGGCCGCCACGAGGACTGCGTTCAGGCCCTCAGCGGCCACATCGGAACCCGGGCAAGCCAGGTGTTTCTTTCCATCCCGCCTTCGGCCACGCCGATGCACAGGAGACACAGGCATGCTCGTGACCACGCTGCGACCCGTTCCCGATCACCGTCTGCAGGCGCACACACCGGCGGCGTCTGCCCCGGCGCCATGCCAGGATCCGGCGCCGCCGCAGGGGCGGCTGCCCATGCCCACACCCCTGCGCCATCCCGACGCCGGCCTGCGCCTCAGCGGGCATTGGCTCGAGATCCTGTCCGACCTCAGCCTGCTCGGCGACCTGGGCCTGGAGCTGGCGACGGCGCGGGTGCGCCTGTTAGACAGGATCTCGCTGGGCGCACTGCGCGGAGACAGCGCGCTGGCGACCCTAGCCGGGACGGAGCAGTCATTCCGGCTGCTGCTGACGCGCTGCCATGCCCTGTCGGCGGCTCCGGCAGGGGACGCCCTGCTGCTGGAGGACGACCTCGGACGCCCGCTGCTGCGACTACGCCAAGTGACAGCCGACGATTGGTGGCTCTGGCACCTGGTGTTGAGGGGCATCCTCCGCGGTGCCGAGCGCGTGGTACCGGTCCGCCAGACGCCGCCGGCGCTGGCGCCGCTGTCGAGGCACCCGCTCGGCGCGCTCCAGACGCTCTGCGCGGACGACGCCGATGCGCCCGGCTTCACGGATACCGCGGAGCTCTCCGGGCAGCTGGCCCTCGAGCCCGCGCGGCTGCGAGGCGACGCCGCAGCCGCCGGCGGAGCGGCCGTGGCCGCGGACCCGGCGCTGATTTCCTGCGCCCTGCGATCCCTGTGCGAGGAGGTGCTGCCATTGGTGCTCACCACCGGCTCGGATGCGCTCGTGCTGCGGCGGCAGGCCGCGTTCCATCTCTACGAGTACGCCCAGGGCCGAGCAAGGCTCACCGGCGACGCGACCTGTTTCGAGATCGACCTCGCGGCCATCGACAGCGCCTGGGTGGTGGGCGGGGACACCCGTGATGGGGGCAGCCGGCAGCTGCGGCTCTACGATGCCGACGGCCGGGCACTCGCTATCATCGCCCCCGTACCCACACGGGCCGCCGGCCGGGGTGATACCGCTGCCGCACACCGCCGGGGTGAGCCGCACTTTTGGCGATCCCTAATGAACGCGCTGGAGAGCTGAACGCTCTTCAAGGCTGAAGCATGACCGAACCCTGGCGCAACCAGACCCAACTCACCGGGAGAGACTATGACTCGCTCCACCATTATCGTGGGCGCCCTGCTCGGCGCCTTGCTTGCTGCCCCGCTCAGCGACGGCAACGCCCTTGGCGCGGCGGCGACCGCCGCCGCCTGGATCGGCGCGATGCTCGCGCTGCTGGCCGCCGCGGCGATCACCCTGGGCTGGTTGAGCCTGCGGGATAGGCAGCGCCTCTACGGCCCCGCGACGGAATGCGCCGAAGCATGATCCTGGCCCGGCTACGCGACTACCTCGCCGAGCACCGCCGAGTTTCGCTCGTGGACATGGCGAACAGATTCGACACGGACCCCGACGCCCTTCGCGGCATGCTCGCGACGTTAGAGCGCAAGGGCCGGGTGCGCAGGCTGCCCGCCGGCAGCCTCTGCGGCACCTGCGCTAGGTGCGACCAGGCGGCGCCGGAGCTTTACGAGTGGGTGGACGACGCCCCGAGCGCCAGCGGTCCGGAGCCCGCCTCGCCGGCCACCTCCACCTGAGCTGAAGCAACGCAAACGCCCGCCAACGCAGCTGTGTGACAGTGCCGAGAATGGAATGACAGACATTGTTCGAAGTGGCAGCAGCGACTGCAGGCGCCGCTGACTGCTGCGGCGGGGTTTCGACGCTGCCCCCCATTGACGCGACGCAGCGTTGAGCCGTGCCGCAGCCGGACGATTGGGTTATGGTTCCGCCGTCCCGGCGATGGTGCGTGCCGGCTCCGCAAACACGAGGCGCAGATGGACGTCGAGCTCATCGAGATCCGCGAATTCCTGGCCGGCAACGCCCCTTTCGACCGCCTGCCGGATGAGGTCCTGGACCGGCTTCCGCAACGGCTCACCGTCCGCTATCTGCGCCGGGGCACACCCTTTCCACCGGGGGATGACGACCGACCCTACTTGTATATCCTGCGCCGGGGAGCCGTCGAGCTGCGCGACGCAGACGGCAACCTGATCAGCAAGCTCGCCGAAGGGGATCTCTGCCCGTCACCCTGCGGGGATGGTGCCCCCAGCATGGGCGGCCTGCGTGGTCAGACCACCGAGGACACGCTGGCGTACCTGCTGCCCTGCGAGGAGCTCGACCGCCTGCGGGCCGCCCACGTCGAATTCGCCGCGCATTTCGACGCCTCGGTGTCCGAGCGCCTGCGCACGGCGCTGGATGCCATGACGCATGACGCCGCCGGCACGGCGCTCATGACGGTACAGGTGAGGGACCTGCTGAACCGAGCCCTGGTGCATGGCGGGCCGGACATCAGCATCCGCGACGCTGCGCGCATCATGAGCGAGGCACGTGTGTCCTCATTGGTGCTCACCGAGGCGGGCCGGCTGGTCGGTATGATTACCGACCGCGACCTGCGCAACCGCTGCCTAGCGGCCGGCGTTTCGCCGCAGGAGCCCGTCCGCCGCATCATGACTGAGCACCTGCACACGGTGCGCGACGACACCCTCGGCTTCGAGGCGCTCATCACCATGTCGAGGCTCAACGTCCACCATCTGCCGGTGCTGGACGACAACGGCGTGCGCGGCGTCTTGTCGACCTCGGACCTAGTGCGAGTGCAAAGCGCCAATGCCGTGTACCTGGTCGGCGATATCCGCAAAGCGAGGTCCCTGGAAACCTTAGCGAGCATCAGCGGGCGCCTCACGGAGCTTCAGATTCAGTTGGTGCACTCAGGGGCCACGGCGAGCCAGATCGGGCAGGCCATCACCGCCGTCACCGACGCCATCACCACCCGGCTGCTGGAGCTCGCCGAGGCGGAGCTAGGGGCGCCGCCGGTACCCTACTGTTGGATGGCGGGCGGCTCCCAGGCGCGTCGGGAACAGTCTTCCTACTCCGACCAGGACAACGCACTGCTGATCGCTGACCACCTGAAACCGGAGGACGACGACTACTTCAAGGCGCTGGCCCGCCGGGTCAACGACGGTCTCGATGCCTGCGGCTATATCTACTGCCCCGGCGAGGTTATGGCCAGCAACGACAAATGGCGCCAACCGCTGAAGATCTGGACCAAGTATTTCAACACCTGGATCAAGCGCCCGGAGCCCATGGCGCTGATGCTTTCCAGCGTCTTCTTCGACCTCAGGCCCATCCACGATCCGGAAGGCCTCTTCGGGGAGCTCGCTGAGCGCATCCACACCATGTCAAAGAAGGAGACCATCTACATCGCCTACATGGCCGCCAACGCGCTGAAACATCGCCCGCCCATCGGCTTCTTCCGCAACTTTGTGCTGATCCGCGGCGGCGAGCATAACCAGACCTTCGATATCAAGCACCGCGGCATCGTCCCCATCGTCGACCTTGCCCGCGTCTACGCGCTCTCCGCGGGCTTGGACGAGATCAACACCGTGGAGCGTCTGCGGGCCGCCGGCGCGGCCCGTGCGCTGAGCAGCGACGGCGCCGCCAACCTGGTAGATGCCTACGAATTCATCGGTACCCTACGCATGCGCCACCAAGCCGAGCAGCTCAAGCGCGGCGAAATGGCAGACAACTTTCTGTCGCCGGAAGAGCTCTCACCTTTGGAGCGCGGCCATCTCAAGGATGCCTTCGCGCTCATCAACAAGATGCAGGAGTCCCTGGGCCAGCGCTATCAGGCCGGCCGCTTCGCCTGACCTGCCGGTCCGAAAGACAACCGGCTTGCGCCCGCTACTGCACATGATCTCGGCATGACCCAGCCATGAGCCGCCTGCTTCTGGAATGGCGCCGGCGTTGGCGCCTGCGCCGGCTCGCGGCCTGCCCGCTGCGGGATTACCTCGAAGCGCCCTTCCCGCAACCACGGCGGGATTACCGCGACGTGGAGTACGTCGCCGTGGACCTGGAGACCACGGGCCTGAACGCCCGCCGGGACCAGATCCTGAGCATCGGCTGGGTGTGTCTTGCGGGCAACCGCATCCGGCTCAACAGCGCCCGCCATCGATTGATTCGTGTGCGCGGCAACATCCCCGCAGACAGCGCCGTCATCCACCAGATCACCGACGACGTGGCCGCCAGCGGGATTGCGCTGTCAACTGCCCTGCCGGAGCTGCTGGCGGACCTAGCCGGTCGTGTGCTTATCGCCCACCACGCCCGTGTAGAGCTTCGCTTTTTGACCGCCGCCTGTAGGCGGCTCTGGGGCCAGGGACTCCTAGTGAGAGCTTTGGACACCCAGACCGTTGCCCGGCGACTGCTCGAGCGCCGCCAGATTCCGTTCAAGGGGTCGGATCTGCGCCTGCATTCGCTCTGCGAGCGCTACAACCTGCCCCGCTACGGCGCTCACAACGCGCTCAGCGATGCACTGTCTGCCGCAGAGCTCTTTTTGGCCCAGGCGGCCCATCGTGACACGGGCCACGGCATGAAGCTTGGGGATTTCCTGTGAAGCTCGTCGGGATCAATCGGCCCACCGCAGCCCTGCTCGCCGTCCGCGCAGAGCCGCGCAGACTGTTTGGCCCGCATTGCATGACGAGGCTCGGCCGAAGCCTGGACCAGCAACACGTACTGGGGCTTCTACGGCAGAAAAGATGGGCCGCACGTCCCCCGGCGCCGGCCGATCGATTCGGCGCCGAGGAACGCACGACCCATGCCCGTTCGCGGCATGCCGGCGATGACCGTGACCAGCCGCCTCACGCAGCCGCCCGAACCCCATTTGCGTGGTTTGCCGCTGCCAACAGCATTCACGCGCCACCGCCCCGACTGCCGCTTGATCTAGTCGCCTCTCGCAATTTGTTGCTAGAACGATACACAAAATCAGCCGCCGCTCAGTCTATCGGCGCCGACGCCATGCCATGGTGAGTATTCGCCACAGGAACCACAACCCAAACCAGCAGACTGCCTCAGAATACGCCCGACCAACCTAGCCTATGTTGTTTCTCGAAAACAGTGTAGTCTATTTGACGCCAATGTGTCGCTCAGCCATGGGCGCCATTGGTACCGTTGTCGCCATGAGCTTGCCCTTGCAGGCAATGCGCCGCCGGTATCACTCGCGTGCCCGCCGCCGCGGTGGCTGCTGCGCAACAGACCTTACCGCCGTCCGCGGCACGCACCCGCACACCAGACAAGGGTTTGCCCCGGGCGGCCTTCCGGGAAACGGCGTGTTCAGGCGCCCCGGAGCGCTATGAGTCACGAGCCCCTCCCTGCATGCGTCCCTGCCCCTGCCCTGCGCCAGCGCCTCGGCGACCCGCAGCTGGTGCTGTTCGATTGCCGCTTCTCGCTTACCGACACCGATGCAGGAGCCCGAGCCTACGCAGATGCCCATCTGCCAGGCGCCCACTACGCCCATCTCGATCAACACTTGTCCGGAGCGGTCGCGGACTCCACGGGCCGACATCCGCTGCCCGAGCCCCAAGCGCTGGTTCATTGGCTGGCAGCTTGCGGCGTCGGCAGCGAGACCGACGTCGTGGTCTACGACGATCTTGGCGGCGCCTTAGCGGTGCGGCTCTGGTGGCTGCTGCGCTGGCTCGGACACAGCCGTGTGGCGCTGCTGGACGGCGGCCTCCAGGCCTGGCAGGCCGAGGGCGGCGCGCTCACCGCCGAGGCTCCGCGGCCGAGCCCGACCACCTTCTCCGGTGAGCCGGACAACACGCACTGGATCACCACGGACGCGCTGGCGGCGGCGCTCGCGGCTGGTACGGTGCAGGTCATCGACGCGCGCGCACCAGAGCGCTTCCGCGGCGAGCAGGAGCCCATCGACCCGGTAGCGGGGCACATCCCCGGCGCCATCAACCTTCCCTTCACCGGCAACCTCGACGCCGACGGCCGGTTCCTGCCACCGGAGGTCCTGCGCGAGCGCTTCGCCGCCGCCCTCGGCGACACCCCGCCGGCCCGCGTCGCCCACAGCTGCGGATCGGGCGTCAACGCCTGCCACAACCTCTTCGCCATGGAGCTGGCGGGGCTCGCCGGCTCCAGGCTCTACGCCGGCTCCTGGAGTGAATGGATTCGGGACCCGGCGCGGCCAACAAGTCGCAGCTCGACTGCCGACCCCCGGATCAGTCCTCCCCCGCAACCCTGAGCACCAGCTTCCCCACGTGGCGCTTCTCCAAGAACGCCGTCTGCGCCAAGGCGATCTGCCGCAGCGGGAAGGTGGCGGCCACCAGCGGGCGAAGACGCCCATCTGCGATGTAGCCCACCACCGCCGGGAAGACCCCAGCATCCAGCGCCGTGCAGCCCAGCAGGGTCAGGTCCTTGAGGTAGAGCGTGCGCAGATCCAGGGTCACCAATGGACCGGCGATGGCGCCCGAGGTCGCATAGCGCCCGCCGGGCCGCAGCACATCCAGCAGCGCCGGGAAGCCGTCGTCGCCCACCAGATCCACGACGACATCGACGCTGCCGGCGCCGAGCACCGCCGCCGGCGCGTCATCGCGCGACAGAGTGCGCACCACGCCCAGTGCCCGCAGCGCATCGGCCTTCGCCGGCCGGGTTACCGCGATCACCTCCGCCCCGCGCAGCCGAGCGAGCTGGACGGCCGCGGAGCCGACGCCGCCGGCGCCGACGCGGATCAGCACGTCGCCCGGCCCGGGCGCCGGCACCGTGATGTCCTCCCGATACTCGAGCTTATCCAGCCCGCCGTGGCCGGTGAGCAGGACCGCCCGCATGGTCGTTGGCTGCTGCGTGTCGACTCTCGATCCGGCTCATGTGAAGACGCGAAAGAAAAGGCCCCGGCGATCTGACCAGAACCGGACCGAGCCGCGCACTCCCCGCACCACGCCTGACCGCCCCCCCCAACCCGCACTTCGTA
>NZ_JAIFKJ010000223.1 GCF_019695415.1 Thiohalocapsa sp. | reverse complement strand
GTGCATGTCCCCCGGGGCGCGGCCAACTGCAAGGTGGGGGTGCCCAAGACCGGCCTCCGGGTATTTTTGGAGGAGTGGAGGGATAGGCTGGGCGTGTTCGTTACCCTGACACCGCTTCGGTACTGCGGCCATGCCTGCTATGAATGATCACCCGCCAGTTCCCGCACTGACGCCCGCCAACCCCTCAGGCGGTGCGGTGGCGCAATGGGGCGATGCGAGAGCGCTGGACCGAAGCTACCCCGCCGGATCGGCCACGGATCAGGCCGATGAAGACATCATCGATCTGCGCGAATATTGGCGGCTCCTCATGCGCCGGCGGGCGACGATCCTGCTGGTGGTCACGCTCGCCGTTGTTCTGGCATTGGTTGCCACGTTCAACGCCACGCCCATTTACCGCAGCACTGTCTTACTGCAGATCGATCGGACCGCCAACAAGGTCGTCGAGTACGGCAACGTCACTCCCGAGGAGCGAAGCTGGTTCGGTGACCAGGAATTCTATTCCACCCAGTATGAGCTGCTGCAGAGCCGCACCTTGGCCCGGCGCGTCATCGATCAAGTCGGCCTCAGCACCATGGAGGAAGAGTCCGACGAGGATTCGTTCGCGAGCCAAGCCAAGAACGCAGGGAAGGGGCTGATCGCGACGCTCACCGGCAGTGCGGAGGAGGATGACGCCGGCCTGGTCGATCCCGAATTGGCAGGACGCATGGAGGAAGAGAGAGCGTTTCGCAACAACCTCACAGTGGATCCGGTACCGGATTCGCGCCTCGTGCGAGTCTCCTTCGAGAGCCCGAGCCCGGAGGAGGCCGCTGCGGTCGCCAACGCCATCGCGGCGAATTTCATCAGTATGAACCTCGAGCGGCGCTACGATGCGTCGTCGTACGCTAAGGAGTTCTTGCAGGAGCAGCTCGACCAGATGCGGGTGACATTGGAAGAGTCGGAACGACGCTTTGTTGCTTACGCGCGGGAGCGAGAAATCGTCAACCTCGACGATCGGTTGGAGATCGTCCTGAACAAGCTTCGAACGATGAACGAGACCTTGGTGAAGGCCGAGGCTGAGCGGTTCGCGGCGGAGGCGACTTGGCAGGAGTTTCAGGAAGCAAGCGATGGCGGATCAACCGGCGTGTTGAACAGCGAGGTCATCCAATCCTTGAAGACCCGTCTGAGCAACCTGCAGGCCGAGTACGAGCAGAATCTGCAGGTCTACAAGCCCGGCTACCCCAAGATGCAGCGGCTGCAAAGCCAGATCGACGAGCTGCGCGAAGAGGTGGGACGTGAGACCAGTGCCATCGCGTCTTCTGTGAAGGGTGAGTATGAAGCGAAGCTGCGCAAAGAGCAGTCTGTCCGCGAGCGTCTGCGCGAGCTCAAAAGCGAGGCTTTGGCGCTGCAAGATCGCAGCACCGACTACGAAACCCTGCGTCGAGAAGTGGAGACCAATCGCGAGCTCTACGACGGACTCCTCCAGCGAATGAAAGAGGTTGGCGTCGCCGCTGGAGTCGGCGAGAACAACATTTCCGTGGTTGACGCCGCGCAGGTCGCCCTCGCGCCATACAAGCCGAGCCTACCCAAGAACCTCGCCATCGCCATCGCCCTCGGCCTCTTCTGCGGGGTAGGCCTGGCCTTTCTGCTGGAAATGCTGGACGACAGCATCAAGGCGAACGACGACATCGAGCGACGAGTCGGCGGACCGGTGTTGAGCCTGGTGCCCTTTGCTTCAGCACGCCAACATGGGCTGGGCGATGCAGAGGTGCCGTTGATCGCGTTTCGCGATCCAAAGAGCGCCGTCGCAGAGGCCGTGCGCTCGCTGCGGACTTCCCTCATGTTTGCGACCTCCGAGGGTGCGCCGAAGATCTTGCATTTCACCAGTGCGAGCCCGACCGAGGGCAAGACGACCACCGCCGTGAGTACAGCAATTGCGTTTGCCCAGGCGGGCGGCAAGGTACTGCTGATCGACGGCGATCTGCGCAATCCATCATTACACCGCGCCTTCTCACTGCCCAATGCGCAGGGCCTGACGAACCACTTGGCCGGCGATACCGATCCGGCGGAGATCGCGCAGCCGAGTATGGTCAAGAATCTGTTCGTCATCACCAGCGGCCCCCTGCCCCCAAACCCGGTGGAGCTGCTGTCCACACCCAAGATGGCGGACTTGCTGAGTCTGTCAGCAGAGCGCTTCGACTATGTCATCGTTGACGGTCCGCCGGTCATTGGGCTTGCAGATGCGCTGGTGTTAGCGAACCTGTCGCGTGCGACCATCTTCGTTGCCGAGCCGGGCATGACCCGGAAGCAAGACGTCGACGGCGCCATTCGCCGTCTCCAACAGGCGAACGCACGCGTCATTGGGGCGGTGCTGACCAAAGTCGGCCGTTCAGGAAAAGGCTACGGTTATGGATACGGCTATGGCTATGGCTACGGCTACAGCTACGATTATCTGTACAGCTATGGCGGCAAAGGCGGAAAATCGCAATTGCCCCAGCAGGCCGATGCTTGACCCCTGCCGTGATCAGCCGCCGCTATGATTCCGCCGCTGGTTGAGCTGGCACTCGACTACTATCGAAACCCGCTCGCATACGGACACCTCGCCGACGGCTCTTTCCCACTCCCACGGGGCTTCGGCGAGCAATTCTCGGCTATGTGCTCGGCCCTATCGCCGCTGCACATCGATGCGACGTCCCGTGCACTGGACAGCTCGCCTGATGAGCTAGAGGCTGCGGCCCGCTTCTTCGCACGCCACGTCCTGCTCGATCCAAGCGCCGACTATTACCGTGCACTCGGTGTATCGCCGCGGGCAACGCGTACGTTGATCCGGGAGCACTACCATTTCCTGATCAAGCTGTTTCATCCTGACCGGCTGCCCGATGCCACGGAGACCGACATTGCCTGCTCGCGACGCCTCAACGCGGCGTATCACACCTTGTCCGACCCCGACCAGCGCACCCGCTATGACCGCGAGCATCCCGGGCGCAAGCGCCGAATCCGCCGCAGCGATCCGCGCGATTTTTTCGGGCACCATTGGGTCCCGCTGGAGAGCGCCGAAGCGCTGCCGCGGACCAGGGTTGTACCAACGCGCTGGATCTGGAGTACTAGCGTCGGCGTCCTCGGGCTTATGCTGTTGGGCGCCGCCGTTGTTCTCTGGGAGCCCCAAACC
>NZ_JAIFKJ010000161.1 GCF_019695415.1 Thiohalocapsa sp. | reverse complement strand
AAGATGACGATATACGACTTTGCCTGTGGCTGTGTGGGCTCGGAGATTTGTATACGAGACAGATCTTCTACATCCTCCACCACATCGTGGTGAAGGCGAATTTGTTCCTGGTGGGCGGCGTCGTGAAGCGGCTGACGGGCTCGGAGGACCTCGCCCGCATCGGCGGGCTGTGGGCCGCCACGCCCTGGCTCGGCGTGCTGTTCTTGATCCCGGCCCTGTCGCTTGCCGGCATCCCGCCGCTCTCGGGCTTTTGGGCCAAGCTGGTCGTCATCAAGGCGAGCCTCGACGCCGAGCACTACATCCTGGCCGCGACCGCCCTCGTGGTCGGGCTGTTGACCGTGTACTCGATGACCAAGATCTGGCTGGAAGCGTTCTGGAAGCCCCATCCGGAGCCGGCGCTGGTGGAGGGTCGGGCCCTGGCGCGCGGCGAGAGCTGGGCGCTGCTCGGCCCGATCGTCGGGCTCGCCGCCATCACCGTGCTGATCGGGTTGGTCGCGGCCCCCTTCTACGCCGTCTCGGTCACCGCCGCGGAGCAGCTCCTGGACCCGAGCGCCTACATCACCGCCGTGTTGGGAGCCCGGCCATGAGCCTGTTCGCGTTGAACCTGTTGATCGCCGTCGGCTGGGGCGCGGTGTCGGGCAGCTTCGCCGCCATCGACCTCCTGTTGGGCTATGCCGGCGGCTTCGTCGCCTTGTGGCTGACCCGCCCGCTGTTCGGCCCCAGCCCCTATTTCCGCCGCACCTTCGGGGCCATCGGGCTCGTCGTCTTCTTCCTCTACGAGCTGGTGCGCTCCAGCATCGCGGTGGTGTGGGACGTCGTCACCCCGGAGATCCACTCGCGGCCGCGCATGGTCCGCATGCCGCTCGACTGCACCGACGAGACCCAGATCATGCTCACCGCCAACGTCATCTCGCTGACGCCCGGCACGCTCACCGTCGACGTCAGCCCGGACCAGCGCGAGCTGGTCATCCACGCCATGTTCGCCGAGGACCCCGACGAGGTCGTCCACGACCTCAAGCGCGGCTTGGAGCGGCGGGTGATGGAGGCGCTTCGATGATCATCGACACCCAGCTCGAAGGCCTCGTGGCGACCGCGGTCGACATCGCCGCCCTCTTTCTCATCGGCGCGTTCCTGCTCGCCTCGGTGCGGCTGATCCTCGGGCCGACCTTGCCCGACCGCGTCGTCGCCCTCGACCTTTTGACCATGCTGGTGGCGCCCTTCCTCCCCTTGTTCCGGTGGGCGCGCTGGTGGGGCGCCGTGCGCGGCGGGGCTCTCGCGCTGGGGCTGGGGGGGTGTCGGGTGACCATCGCCTGCGCCCGGTTCGTCGACCTCACCCCCGGCCAGAACCCGGGAGAGCGTCGATGACCGGCCTCGCCGAGGTCCTCGCCGCGATCGCCCTGGTGCTCGGCGGCGCGCTCACCTTCATCGCCGCCCTGGGCGTGTTGCGCATGCCGGACGTTTACATCCGCATGCACGCTTCCACCAAGGCCGGCACGCTCGGCGTCCTGTTGATCGCGCTGGCGCTGGTCTTCGTCGGCGCCGACGCCGGGGTGGTCAGCAAGGCCGTCGCCGTCTTCGCGTTCATCCTGCTCACCGCGCCGATCGGCGCGCACCTGATCGCGCGCGCCGCCTGGCGCGGCGGTCTGAAGCCTTGGCAGTGGCGCCCCGAGCGGACGGACCCGCCCACCGACGGCGCCGATCGCAGCCGCATTCCGTGACGGAACCAGGGCCATGCGCATCCTCGTCTGCGAAGACCAACCCGATCTCCGCCGCGCCCTGGCGCGCACGCTCGAGGGCTCGGGCTTCGCCGTGGACCAGGCCGAGGACGGCATGGAGGCGCTCAAATACGGCATCGCCGAGCCCTACGACGCGATCGTCCTCGACCTCGGCCTGCCGCAGATCGACGGCATGTCGGTGCTGCACCGTTGGCGCGAGGAGGGCTGTCATACGCCCGTGTTGATCCTGACCGCGCGCTCGCGCTGGTCGGACAAGCTCGCCGGCTTCAACGCCGGCGCCGACGACTTCGTCACCAAGCCGTTCGAGATGGAGGAGGTGGTGCTGCGCCTGCGCGCCCTCATCCGACGCTCGGCCGGACAGTCCTCGCCGGTGCTCACCTGCGGGCCGATCAAGCTCTACACCTCCGAGGGCCGCGTCGTCGACCAGGGCATGCCGGTGGACCTGACCCCGCAGGAGTTCCGCATCTTCACCTATCTGATGCACCACCCCAACCGGATCATCAGCCGGCAGACCCTGGCGCAGCACGTCTACGACCGCCACAGCGAGCGCGAATCCAACGTCATCGACGTGCTGATCAGCCGAATCCGCCGCAAGCTCAGCGCCAACGTGATCCAGACCGTGCGCGGGCAGGGCTACCGGCTGACGCCGCCGCGCGGATGAGCGCTTGGAACCTGCAGCGCCGCCTGGTGGCGGCCGCCGTGGTCTGGCTCCTGGTGGCGCTCGGGCTCGGCGGGGCGGCGCTGTCGCTGGTCTTTCGCGAGGCGGTCGTGGCCCGCTTCGACGCCAAGCTGGCGGTGCTGACCGACGGCCTCGCCAGCGACGTCGTCCGCGGCGACGACGGCGCGCTCGCGATCACCGGCGCGCACCCCAATTTCCGCGAATCCACCCTCGGCTGGTACTGGATCCTCGAGATCGACGAGCGTCGCCGCACGTCATCCGAGGCCGCCGCGCTGGAGGGCTTTCCGACCCCGATGCCGGGCCGGGTCGGCGGGCTCGTCGTCAGCGAGGCGCCCGGCCCCGACGACGTGCCCTTGCGCGCCGCCACGCTCCGGCTGCCGCCCGCGGACGGCGAGCCGGTGCGCCTCACGGTGGCCCTCGACCGCCGCGACATCGACCAGGAGATCCGCAGCTTCGCCGGCCTCCTGGTCGTCTCGGCGGCGGTGCTGGGGGTGGTCCTGGTGGTCGGCGTGGCGGTGCAGGTGCGCTTCGGCCTGGCGCCCTTGCGCCGGTTGCGCGCCGATCTGAGCGCGGTCGAAAAGGGCCATCTGGAGGCGGTGCCCGAGACCTATCCCAACGACATCCGGCCGGTGGTCAACGCCCTCAACGGGGTCCTGGTGCCACACACCTCGCTCACCGCCTGGGCCCCCCCGCGTCCGGGGCCCATCGCCCACCCCCTCCAGCCGCAGATCC
>NZ_JAIFKJ010000327.1 GCF_019695415.1 Thiohalocapsa sp. | reverse complement strand
TTGAAAGGTCAGCCGGCAGCCTCGGGCCAGGCCGCGGGTGCCGCGCCTGGCTGCTCCACGCCGGCACGCCGCTTGACGAACCGCAAGGTGAGCGCCAGCAGGGCCGGCATGAAGGTCAGCGTTACGAGGGTGCTGAACAGCAGCCCGAACAGCACGATGGCACCCAGGCCTCGGTAGAGCTCGGTCCCCGCACCCGGGTTGAACACCAGGGGGGACAGACCGGCCACCGTCGTCACCATGGACATCATGATAGGCCGGATACGCACCCGCACCGCCTCCGTCACGGCATCCATGATGGCAAAGCCCTGGTCGCGGACGTTGCTCACGGCGCGCTCGACGATAAGGATGGGGTTGTTCACCACGGTGCCGATGAGCACCAAAAAGCCCAGCATGGTGATCATGTCGAAGGGCTGCTGAATGGGATACAGGCCGATCTTGTCCAGATGCGCGCCGCTCAGGTTCAAGAGCCACAGGCCCGCGATACCACCACTGATGCCCACCGGAACACTGGTCATGATGAGCAGCGGCCAGCCCCAGTGGCTGAACACGGCGACCATGAGCAGATAGGCGATCAACAGCGCCACGGCGAAATTGCCGGCGAGGGCCTGCATGGTGGCCTGCAGCCGGTCGCTGGCACCGCTCAGCTGCAGGCGGATACCCGCGGGCAGCTCGCCGGCGGCCGGCATGCCTTGGATGATCTCCTCCTGCACGCGGCGCACGCCCTCTTCCAGCGGGACGTCATCCGGCGGAATGACCGTCATGGTGATGGTGCGGTCGCCGTCCACCCGGCGGATGGTCTCGGTGTTGACGCTCTCCTCCAGGCGCGCGACGGCGGATAAGGGCACGATGCCGCCGCTCGGCGAGTAGAGCATCAGGCGCTCGAGGTCCTGCGGGCGCTCGATGTTGCCAGCGGTGCTGTAGAGAAAGATGTCGATCTCGTCGTCGTCCAGGAAGAATTCGTCGACAAAGGCGCCGTCGGAGTAGGCCCAGACGGTGTATCCGAGATCGCCTGGCGAAATGCCGAGCTCCGCCGCCCGCTCCCAGTCCGGGCGTACCTCCAGCATGGGCTGGCCCAGAGTCAGTGCAGACGGCTCGGCCTTGACCCGCGGGCCGTCGAAGATGGTCTTGGCCTTTGCCTGTACCTGGGAGGCGGCATCGAACAGCGTCGGCAGCTCCGGGCCGCTGATCTCGATATTGATCGCCCGGGTGCCGCCGAAGTTGCCGGAGAAGATGGACCCGCGGCTGGAGAAGCTGCGCAGGCCCGGAAGCGCGCTGGTCTTCTCGCTCGCGACGCGCATCAGATCCGCT
Organism: Thiohalocapsa sp.; assembly: GCF_019695415.1. Classification (GTDB taxonomy): domain Bacteria; phylum Pseudomonadota; class Gammaproteobacteria; order Chromatiales; family Chromatiaceae; genus Thiohalocapsa. Next base: position 7,552 of record NZ_JAIFKJ010000327.1, on the reverse strand, counting down.
TTCTGGCGCCGGTCGGTAGCCTCGCGCACCACGAACACCCGGCTCTGGCTGGCGAAGCCGATGGTGAAGTTGAGCGCCGGCACGTCCGTTTCCCCCTTGGCGAACAGCGCTGGGTCCTGCCCCACGGCGGGATAGAAGTCCTTGTCCACCTCCTGGAAGGCGCGGCGCATCATGTCGATGTTGTAGCCGGGCGGCGCAAACATCAGGGTGAAGATCTTGGACTCCTCGCCCTCCGGCAGATACTCGGCATCCGGCGTCAAGGTCCAGATGATGGTCCCGGCGGCCCCGAGCACCAGCGCGATGACCAGGAGCGGGCGCACGATGCCCTGCGTGAGCCAGTGCACCAGCCCGAGCGCCATGGCGGAGAAGGCGCCGCCGAAACGGTCCAGCAGCCGGCGGCGGGGGGGTACCGTCGGCGCGCGCAGCCAGCGCCCGGCCGCCGCCGGCACCACCGTGATGGCGATGAGCATGGACATCAGGATGCTGGAGGAGATGGCGATGGCGATGTCCGAGTAGAGCTGCCCGGCCTCTTGCTTCACGAAGACCACGGGTAGGAATACCGCCACCGTGGTGAGCGTAGAGGCCAGCACCGCGGGCCACACCTCCCGAACGCCATCCAGGGCCGCCTTGAGCCGTGCCTTGCCCTTGCTCAGGTGGCGGAAGATGTTCTCCAGCACGACGATGTTGTTGTCCAGCGTCATGCCGATGGCGAAGGCAACGCCCGCAAGCGAAATCACGTTGATGGTGCGCCCGGTGAGCATGAGCCCCAGGAAGGCGGCGACGGTGCAGATGGGGATGCCGATGGCGCCGATGAGGGTCGCCGGCAAGGAGCGCAGAAACAGAAACAACACCAGCGTGGCCAACACGGCACCGATGGCCAGATTGCGCTCGACGACCTGAATGGCATCCGTGACGTAGACGACGTCGTCGGCGGTGCGCACGAGCTTGAGGCCCTTGGGGCTCAATAGGGTCTCGTTCAGCTCCGCGACCTTGGCGAGCATGTCCCGTTTGATCCGGATGACATTGCTGCCGATCTGCCGGTTCACGGCAAAGCCGAGAATGGGCTTGCCCTCGGAATAGGCGTAGCTGCGGACCTCGGCATAGCCAAGCTCAGCGCGGCCAACATCCTTGAGCCGAATGAAGGCGCCGTCGCGCTCGGCGATAACAACCTCTTCCAGCTCCTCCGGGCTGTCGAAGCGACCGATGGTGCGCAGCAGGTAGCGGCGCTTGCCGCTGTCGAGGTCGCCGCCGGAGACGTCCTGGTTGCGAGCGCGGATGGCCTGGCGCAGCTCAGTGAGGCTGATCCCGCGCTCGGCGAGCCGCACCGGGTCCACGAAGACCTTGAGCTGGCGCGCAGCGCCGCCGCGCAGCTCCACGCTGGAGACGCCCGGCACCCGCTCCATGGCCTGCACCACATATTCCTCCACCCAGTCCCTGAGCGCTACGATGTCCTCCTCGGTGAAGGCGCCGGTCTCCGGCATGAGCCGGAAGTACATGAAGGCGTTACTGGAGAAGGCCTCCGCCCGGATACTCGGCTGGTCGACGTTCTCTGGATAGCCCGGCACCTGGGAGAGCGCATTGTTGACGTTGAGCAGTGCCTCTTCCATGGGCACCGAGAAGGGAAACTCCAGCTCGATGTCCGCACTGCCGGTGCTGGCGGTGGACACCATGCGCTCTAGCCCCGGGATGCGGCCCAGGTACTTCTCCTGCTCGACGACGATCTCCTTCTCAACGTCCTGCGGCGCGGCACCGGGCCAACTCGTGCTGACAGTCACGACCCGGGCGTCCAGATCCGGGATCATCTGCACCGGCACATTGAAAATGGACAGGACCCCGAACAGGGTCAGGAGCAGGACCGCCACGGTGAGGATCACCGGGCGCTCGATGGCAAACTTGAACATGGGGGTGCCGCCGCAGCCGAGAGGCCTGAGGATCGCAACTAATGCCGTCTCAGGTAGGTGGCGGCTGTGGGCGCTGGAGGCAACGCGTTTATGACGAACGCACCGCCAGGGGATGGCCTAGCCGGGCTTGGCCTGTGCCTCGATCGGTTGCTCTGCCCTGGCCCCCGCGCTGTCAATGCCGTCCGTCTGCGCCTGCAAAACGCCGGCGCAGAGGGCGAGACTGCCGCAGAGCAAGAGGACATCGACCCACATCATGCGGAGCATAGCGGTTAATCCTCAAGGATATGGCTGGTGCAATGGTGCGCGTGAGCGCGAGCCGTCACCCGGTCGTTGGACGGAGCGAGCCGTTGCGCGATTGGGTAATCCACCACAGGCGAATCACCGGGGCCAGACCCGAGCTGCCGGAGGGCTGTGATCAGGGGATCAACGGTTCCAGATTGGGGCATACCCTGATCAGCCCCGGGTCTGGACAGCGCGAGTCGCCAGCTACTTCAGGGCGGCGGTCTCTGCGGCATCGGGCGTCCGCTCTGTGGGTTGCGGGGCGATGGTTTGGCCGGGCTTCAGGGACTCGTTGCCGAGCAGCACCACGCGGTCGCCGTCGGCGAGCTCGCCGGCGGTTACCTCCAGTCGATCGCCGCCGGCACGGCCGATCTCCACAGCCACCGGATAGGCCTTGAGCAGTCCGTCTTCCTCCTGCACCCGCCATACTTCGCGGCTGCCATCGGCCTTGGCGACGACGGCATCCCGGGGCACCGTCAGCACTTCCGCCTCGCCGCCGGCGAGGCTCACCCGCACTCGGGCGGACATGCCCGGCGCCAGCAGACCATCCGGATTCGGCAGGTCGATAAGAATCGGGAAGGTACGCGAGCGCGGGTCGCCGCTCGCCACCCGGGCGAAGACCTCCCCGCGGAAGGTCCGCTCCGGCAGGGCATCGAAGCGCACCGCGGCCGACGCACCGCGGGCGACCCGCGGAAAGTCAGTCTGCGGAAGCGTGGCGCGGATGCGCAGGACGTCCAGGGCCACCAGCTCCACAGCGGCCTCGTCGCGCTTCGCCCACTCGCCCACCTCGACATTGCGGGAGACGATCATGCCGGCAAAGGGCGCCGTGAGTCGATGCCGGCGCTTGACCTCCCTGGCCTGGGCCAGAGCCGCCTGCTCCGCGGCGAGGGCGGCGGCGGTCATGTCCACGCGAGCGATGGCCGAGCGGATATCCGTCTCTGAGGCATGCCGGCCCTCCTTGAGGCGCAGCAGCTCGTCGCGAATGCGGATGGCGTCCTGGTGGCTCGCCTCCGCCTCCTGCACCCGGGCCGCGGCGGCCTCGACGTTGTGGGCCTCCAGGCGGTCGTCTAGGACCAGAACGGGATCGCCCGCTGCCACCCGGCTGCCTGCGTCCACGAACAGCTCGGTCACCAGGCCGTCGACCTTCGGCGACAGGGCTGCACGCCGGCGTGCAATGGTGGTGCCCGACAAGACGGCCTGCTCCCGCAGCACCTCGCGCTGCACCTCGGCGAGGGTCACCGGCGCCGGTTCCGCGGCGACCAGCGATGCGATGCCGAGCAGCAGTGCGGTAAGCAGTGTGGGGCTGGTGGGGCGGGGACAAGTCATGCTCATGCGCAAAGCGTTTCCAGGTGGTTGCTGGCGGTCTTGCCTAGGAATATGGCGCCGCTTTGCATGATTCGCGAGCCCTCGGGAACGAACAGGCATGTCCGCCCCTCGCCCCTCGCCCCTCGCCTACAAACTCCCAAGATAGGTGTAGCCGTAGAGCCCCGCCTTCAGCTCCAGGTACAGGCGCTCGCGCTCGCCCGGCGGTAGGCCGGCGGCGTCGATGCGTCGCCGGTAGCGGGCGAGCAGCTCCAAGGGCTCGAAGTGGACGTAGCTGAGAAGCTCATCAGCGGAGTCGCCGCGCTCCGGCTCCGAGAGCCGGTAACCCTCGGGGCATTGCGAGTCCAGCACGACGTTCACGGCGTCGGTATCGCCGAACAGGTTGTGGATGTCGCCCAGAATCTCCTGATAGGCACCCACCATGAAGAAGCCGAGCAGATAGTTTTCGGTGCGCGGATCGAAGGCATGCACCGGCAGGCTCGCCTCAATGCCATCGGCATCCACGTAATGGCTGACGCAGCCATCCGAGTCGCAGGTGAGGTCATGCACGATGCCGCGCTCGGTCGGCGCCTCATGCAGACGCTGCAGCGGCACAATGGGAAAGATCTGGTCGATGGCCCAGACGTCCGGCAACGACTGAAACAACGAGAAGTTACAAAAGAGCTTGTCCGCGAGCTCACCGTTGATGCGGTCCAGGAGCTCCCGCTGGCGGCGACTCGCGTGCGACAGCCTCGGGCGCAGGCGGCGCAGAACGGAGACATACCACTCGTCGGCCAGGGCTCGCGCGGCAAGGTCCACTTGGCCTGCGGCGAAGTCCGCGCGCACCGCCAGCACGGCGGACTCTGCACGCTCGAAGACCTCCAGCGGCAACGCTGTCTCCGCGTCTGCCAAGGCGGCCTGCAGCGCCGCGAGGTCCGGGCTCGCCGCCGGGAGGGCAAGCTCCTGAGCCGCAGCCAGACCGCCCGCACGCTCCCGGTCCACCACATCGGTGATGAGCACAGCGTGATGCGCCGACAGTGCCCGGCCGGCCTCGGTCACAAGGTGCGGGTCAGGCACGCCCGCTTCCCGGCAGATGCTGGCCGCAGTGCCGAGAACGCTGCCTGCATAGTCCGCAAGCCCGTAGTTGACCGAGCAATAGGCGCGGGTGCGGGTGCCTTCGTAGTCCACGCCGAGTCCGCCGCCGATGTCGAGGGTATCCAGGCCGCAGCCGCGGCCGACGAGCGCCGTGTAGAAGCGGCAAAGCTCCGTCACGCCGGCACGGATGTCCGCGAGGCTCGGAATCTGCGAGCCCAGGTGTGCATGCAGCAGCCGCAGCCAGCCGAGCCCATCGGCCTGTTCCAGCCGCGCCACCACTGCCTCTACCTGTGGCGCTGAGAGACCGAACTTGGCCCGTTCGCCGCCGCTGTTCTGCCAGTTGCCGGCCGCGGCGGCGGCCAGGCGCACACGCACGCCGAGCAGCGGTTCGACGCCGAGCCGTCCGGCCTCCTCGAGCACTAGATCCAGCTCCGAGGGCTTCTCGATGACAATATGCAATGCGAGCCCGAGCCGGCGCCCGATGAGGGCCAGGCGAATGTATTCACGGTCCTTGTAACCGTTGCAGACGACCGTCGCGCCCTCGGGCGCCAGCGCCAACACCGCCATCAGCTCCGGCTTGCTGCCGGCCTCCAGGCCGATGCCGCCGCCGCTCAGGATGGCTCGCACCACGCTTTGCTGCTGGTTGACCTTGATGGGATACACGGGCCGATAGCTGCCGCGCCAGTCGAGCCCGGCCATGGCGTCCTCAAAGGCCGCGCGCATAGCCCGCACCCAATGCCGCCGGGTGGCGTCGCAGCCCACACGCACGGCACACGAACAACCTTAGTCCCGGAGCCGGACGGCCAGCAGCGCAAGATCAATCTCGGTGGAAGCGTCCGGGTCCGGGCGCACGGCGAGGTGCCCGGCGGCATTGATGCGAAAATAGCCCTCACCCCAGCGGGGGATGGCATAGACGGACTCGCAAACTGGATTTGGCATGGGGGGTTATCCGTGGGCAAGTGGTCGCGGTGGAGTCTAGCGCGTCGATACCAAGCCTGCGGGACGGCGGCATTCCCGCACCCGCAGGCCGAGCGCGGCACGCGCCGGCACCAGTAACCGGGGCGAACACCGAACATCCGGCCCCCGCCGGCCCAGCCGCGGGCGTGGTCAGCGGCTGGGGTCAACCGGCATGGACCGAGCTGCGCACGCATGGATACCATGCAGGCTTGGGCGGTTAGCGACGGCTTGCTGCTGCGCGGCGCCAGCTTTCCGGTATGCTGTGCATTATCCCATCGCCCCGGTGTCTGCCGCGCCGTCTCCTCCGGAACCGTCGCGTGCGGAAGCGGTTGGCCACCACGAGTCTGAGGAGCCATAGCCTTGCGCATCATTCTCATCGCGCTGGCGACGCTTTGGGCCATCGGCGCCCTGTTTGCGTTCGTTGCGACGCGCGAAAAGTCCCTGGATGCCAAGCTCACGGCGGCCTACCTGGTGGCCTGGCCGGCGCTGCTGGTGCTGGTCTACATCAACCAGCCGCTGCCGCTGTGGATCGGCCTGCCGGTGATGTTCGGCTTCATACCCTGGTTTCTCGCCGGGCCGCACCTATGGCAGGTGGTTAAAGACCCAAGCAGCTCCAAGCCCGATGAGGTGATCGGCATCCCCATCGGCTACTGGAAATGGGGCAGCATTGCCGCCGTGCTCCTCGGTGTGGTGTTCAACGCCTTGGTCAGGCCGTAGCTCGACCGCCGACGTGGCGGAGCGTGCCAGGGGGTGTGAGCGCCCCAGCCGTAACCTCCCAGCCGCAGCTTCAGCCCTTCCCTGCCCCGAGCCATCAGGCCATGAGCCAACAGAGCGATCACCGAGATAAGCCGACAGCCGCCCCCGCCCCGGATGCTCGCAGCATGGACCCGCGCAGCATCGAGGCACTGCTCGCCGTCGTTGCGCGGCTGCGTGACCCCGAGCATGGCTGCCCCTGGGACCTCAAACAGACCCCGCGCACCATCCTGCCCTTCACGCTGGAGGAGGCCTACGAGGTCGCAGAGGCCATCGAGAACGACGACATGGCCGAGCTCTGCGAAGAGCTGGGCGACTTGCTGTTCCAGGTGGCCATCTACTCCCGCATGGCCGAGGAAGACGACGCCTTCGACTTCGGCGACGTGGTGGCGTCTATCACGGGCAAGATGATCCGCCGCCATCCGCATGTTTTCGGCAACGCCGAAGTCGCGAGCGAAGAAGAGGTGCGCGAGAACTGGGAGGCCATGAAGGCCGCCGAGCGCGAGGCCAAGGGCCAACGCCTGCGCACCAGCATCATGGAAGGCGTCGCACAAGCCCTGCCGGCGCTGGTGCGGGCCGAGAAGCTGCAGAAGCGCGCCGCCCGCGTCGGCTTCGACTGGGATGACCTAGCGGGCGTCGCCGCCAAGGTGCGTGAGGAGCTCGCCGAGTGCGAGGAGACCTTCAGCGCTCATGCCGACCCGCTGGAGCGGGTGCACGAGGTCGGTGATCTGCTCTTCTCCTGCGTCAACCTGGCCCGCCACCTGGGGGTGGATGCGGAGCAAGCCCTACGGGCTGCGAACCACCGCTTCGAGCGCCGCTTTATGCGCGTGGAAGTCTGCCTCGGCGCCGCCGGCAAGGAGCCGGCCCCCGAGCACCGCGACGAAATGGAACGCCTCTGGGAAACGGTAAAGCACGAGGAGCGCTGACCGCTCTCACTGGCCGGGCTCTCGGCTGACGAAGGCGCCGCACCCCGCAGGGCGCTCGGAAGAAATCATCGGAATGCGCAGGCGCCACAAACGCTTCAAAGCCGGCGGCGTCCGATGAGCCGGCAGTGTCAGTCGCAACTGCCTACGCCTCTACCAGACGGCCATCATCGCCTGCCTCTGGGTGGGCGAAGGGGCGCTGATGGAGCGCCATGCCAGCGCGGCGCTTGGTTTGCTGGCGCTTAGGGCTGACAACAGTAGCGTCGCTGTCGATGGCGGATGGATGACCTAGGGAAGCGCCGATTTATTGGCGCTTCCCGTGCGGGGCAGGATGCCCAATAA
>NZ_JAIFKJ010000069.1 GCF_019695415.1 Thiohalocapsa sp. | reverse complement strand
AGGACCGACGGCGGAGGGCTCGCGGACGCGGGTTCGATTCCCGCCGCCTCCACCATCACCGCGTCCGGGCGGAGTCCCGCCCGGACCACCCGAGACCACCCTAGACCGTTTCGATTCAGCCACTTGCGATGCCCTACCTCGCGAGGGCGGCCTGTCTGCGTTGGGATGCGTCGGGCTCGGTTGGGGCACATTTTCGTCACCTTTGGTCACAGCTACGTCACAGCGTTCGCGGGCCAGCATGGCCTCGACGCGCTGCCCTGCGCTCGGGTCCACGTCCGGAATCCAACGCCCGTAACGTCGGCGGATCATGCCCCAGTCGGCATGACCCATCTGGTTCGCCACCCACATCGGGTTCTCGCCCGCCGAGAGCAGCGTGCTCGCGTAGGTGTGGCGGGTCTGATACGGCGAGCGATAGCGCACCCCGGCCCGACGGATGGTATGCGCCCAAGCGGTCTTGCGGATCTGCCCGTCGGTCTCCCAGGGTTGGCCCGTACGAGGATTGAGGAAGACCCGGTCCGACACACCCTCGCTGTGGCCTCGCTGAGCAAGCAAGGCTTCGAGCGCTGGCGCGAGGAGCTTGACTTCGCGCTCACCGGAGCGCGTCTTCGGGCTCTTCAGCTCTTTGCGTACGCTGGCGCGGCGTATGAAGACAACGCCACGCTCCCAACAAACATCGCCCCACTCCAAAGCGATCAACTCTCCGGTCCGGAGCCCGGACCAGAAGGCGAACTGGAACAGATGGCGGTGCTGCGACTCCAGGCAAGCAGCAAGAATCGCGTCGCGCTCATCCGGCCTGAAGGGATCGGGCTCATTCTGATCTACCCGGAGCGCTTTCACGCGCGTCAACGGATTGCTTTCGACACGGCCATCCGCATAGGCCTCGGCATAAAGCTGGCGCAGGGGGATCAGGACATTGTTTTTTCGTTTCGACGAAATTGCCAAACCGGCGATCCATTCGCGAACTTGCGTTGCGGTTAGATCACAGAGAGCAATATTGCCGAAAGCGGGAATCAGGTGTTGCGAGACGGCACTGACGTAATCTCGATACGTACTCTTTGCGACGCGTGGCTCAGTCAGAGCAAGATAGCGCTCCAACTCCTGAGCAATACTCTCGTTGCTCCGACGGTGGCCGTCGAACAGTAACGCTTTCCTGCTGTGAGGAAAATGGGATGAATAGCGGAACGTGCCAATCGCAATCTCATGATGGATCGCTGCAATCATCCGCTGTGCATGGGCCATATTGGCTTTGGTTGGCGTCAGCTTCAGCGTCTCCCGGCACCGGACACCACGAAAATAGAAATCCAATTGGATGCTATTTCCACGTGCACTTACGCGGCCTTGCCCTCGACCCATCGCTCGTACTCCGTCAAGTTCATCAACACCCGGTTATCGGGCGCCTTTCGGTAATGCTTTCCGAGGAGCCAGACGCCGGTCTTGAGTTTGGCCCTAACCGCATCCTCGCTGTAGCCCGTGAGTTCCGCAAATTTGGCGACAGTTACCCACTGCACCGGTCTATTCATTGGTAGCACCCTGAGCTTGCAGACCTGATACCGCCCTACTCGACGCGCGCCGCCGCAAGCTCGGCCCGCAAGACAGCCAATTCGGCGCGCATACGTGCGAGTCGACTCTGATATTTCTTGTCCCGCTCGCGCTCGGTCGCACCGTCCGCGAGCTTGGCGCGCAACTCATCGAGCATTTGTCTGGTCGCAGCGATTTCGTCGGCCGACATCGCAGCACTCTGATAGGTGGCAATCGCCGCGAGCACGCCGGAGCGCTCTACGACCTCTACCCATTGCTGCACTCGGACTGACTCAGCCGCAGACACGAGCCAGTATCTGCGATGCCCATCATACTTCGCCGCGGGAAATGCCTCGCGAAAGATGTTCTTGATTTCATATGGAAACTCGATTCGAATCCACCGCTCGGCGGGCATCACGTGTATCATCGCACCCTCCTGGGAGTCTGTAGATATTGGCCATGTCACGTGCTAAACTGTAAGGCTGCACGCATAGCAATCGCTCTCGTGCCAGACCGTCCGCGCGCCCTGCATTCTAGGCGACGAAGGACTTTAGGGCTGCATGGCGCGATGTGACCTGACCAAAGTCTACAGCGCCAGCACGGCTTGTCAAGCCCTGCCTGGACCGGCGCACACCAAGCTGCGGGAACCACTTCACGCCGCACACGGGGGACCATGCTTGTGACATCGTCGACGGACGCAGAACTCATCGACGCCATCAAGGCTGGTTTCGACCTTTCCTCGGATGCTGAAGTCGCCGCCTTCCTCGGCATCACACGCTACGCGATCTATCGCGTCCGTCAGGGGAAGACAAAACTCGGGCCGCTACAGCGGCTCAAGGTGTTAGACCACCTTGGATTCCTGCACATCCGTTCCTTGGTCGAGAGAATTGCGCCCGAGTCCCTAGCGCATTTGATTCGGACTGCGAGCGGGCGGGAGGCAACCCGGATTGCTAAGGCTAAGCTGCGTCGGCGGCGCACCAAGAGCCCGGACGGCGAGTTGTTGGAGGACTTTAAAGAGGCATTCGGATTCGATACTGATACGGAACTCGCGGAGTTCCTGGGTCTGGAAAGCTCGACCATTTCCAGTGTTCGCACGGGAAGATCAACCCTTGGCCCGGGACCAAGGCTGAAGATCCTGAATAAGCTGGAACCCTTCGAGCTAGCAGACGTCGAGACTGCACTGGCATCGACAGAGTCGCTGGTTCATTTGATCGAAAGCCATAGACGCTCGAACAAAGCGGGTGACGGCGAGTAGTGATTTCAGTCTAGCTGGTCCTCCGATAAGTTCTGCCGAATCCCGGCCGCTACCAAGCCCCAAGCAGCATTCGATAGGCGACGTTGCCGTTAAGTACCTGCGCAGTGGATTCCCAGGACGGCATGAAGGCGTGGTCCAGGTCGATGCTGTTGTCGATGCGGTAGGGGTTCCCCTCCTGGTTCTTGCCGGTGGAGTCGACGGCCTTGAGCTCGATGCGCATGGCGTCGCTGACCACCGCCTCGTCGGTCGAGCGGACCTCCCACTCGCCGGCGTCCTCGCGCACGTAGAGCTTATCGCCGTGGGCGAGCTTGACGTCCGTGGTGGTGATGGTGCCGGGCTTGGCGTCGCGGGCGTACTCGACGGTGACCGGCGGGGCCTGATCGGAGGGG
>NZ_JAIFKJ010000442.1 GCF_019695415.1 Thiohalocapsa sp. | reverse complement strand
CCGGCGCCAACTGCCGACGTCCCAACCGAAGCACCGGCGGCGCCAGCGGCTGCGGAGGAACCTGCGGCACCGGCGACGGCCGCCACCGAGCCGGCAGCAGCGCCCGCGCCGTCTGCTCCCACTGCGGCGCCCGCGCCGGCCGAGCCAGCGCCCGCTGCGCCTGCGCAGCCCGAGGCCCCCGCGTCGCCGTCGGTACCGCAAACCGCTCAGAAGCCGATGATGGAGCCGCCGGCGCGGCAGCCGATGCAGCCGCTGCCGTCCGCCGGCCCCAACACTTTCGTCGTGCCAGTGGCGCCAAAACAGCTCCAACCGAGCCGCCCGGTGCCCATGTGGGCCCCGCAATTCTCGCCGATGCCGCCGGTGCCCGAGCGTCGCTGATCCCTTCTGACGCCAACGCTGTCATAGGCAAAACCGCGGCGGCGTTGGTGGTATCAAGCGGTGCAGCGGTCCGCGGCTCGACGACCACGCGGTGTGTGACTTAAACCAGCGAGTCTGAGGTGGGAGGCGCTGGGCCGGCCGCCGTGGTGTCCGCCGCCACAGCCCGAGCCCGGGTCGTTGATCCACGCCTAAGCGAGCAAGCCAAGCGCCTTGCCGACACGTACGGTCACGCCCACGGTCTGCTCCGGAAGCCAGCTAACGCGTCCCGGTGGGAGCAGCAGGATCACCGTAGAGCCCATGTTGAAGCGCCCGAGCTCGGCGCCACGGGTCAGCTGCAGCGGCCCTGGCGGCGGTGGGATACGGCGCACGCGGCGGCCCCGCGGCGGCGTGACGACTCCCGCCCAGACCGTCTCGATGCTTCCGACAAATATCGCCCCGACCAGGATGACTGCGAGGGGCCCTGCGGCGGTGTCGAACACGCAGACCAAGCGCTCGTTGCGGGCATAGAGGCCCGGCACCCGTGCTGCGGTGACCGCGTTGACGCTGAAGAGCCGCCCCGGGACATGAACCATGGCGCGCAGCGTGCCCGTCAGTGGCATGTGCACCCGGTGATAATCTCGCGGTGACAGATAGAGCGTCGCGAAGGCGCCGTCCAAGAAAGGCTCTGCCAGGCTTGGGTCGCCGCCGAGCAGGGACTGGACATCGAGCGCCTGCCCTTTCGCCTGGACCATGCGCCCGCGTGTGAGCTTGCCGATCTCGCTGATACAGCCGTCTGCTGGTGCCAGCAGCGCCTCGGCGCGCGGGTCGAGCGGTCTGGCCTCCGCCCGCAGCGCGCGGGTGAAAAAGTTGTTGAAGGTTCGGTAGTCCGCCGGGTCTGGCGCGGCCGCCTCGCGCAGATCGACCCCGAAGACGTGCACAAAGGCGCGGATGGCCGCCTGCGTCACGGGCCCCCCAGGCACGCGCGTCAGTCCGTACACAAGCCGCGAGAGCGGATGCTGGGGCAGCACGGTCTGCAGCGCCACGAACAGGCGCTCGCGCAAGGCACGCAGGCCGCCCGGGGCGGGAGTGGGGGCGCGGGCGTCAGTCTGTGTGGTCATCGCCGGTGCGCCGTTGATATCGCGCCAGGGCCGCCACGTCCTCGGCAACGGCCGCAGGCAACTGGGCGCCCGGGAAGAGGGCCACCAGCTCGGCGTTGGGGTCCAGTAGAAAAAGCGTCGGCGGCTCGTCGGCGCTGCCGTTGAGGGCTGCGTCCGGCTCCGCGCCCAGGGCTACTGCCACGTCGGCGACGGCATCCCGCAGGCCGCTCAGCACGGCGATGGCCGGCGACAGGCGCTCGAAATCCCGCACGCGCGCGGGGGCGGCGTCCGCGGTGATCACCAGCAGGCGCAGGCGCTTACGCAAATCCCGGCGGTCGGCGAGGCGGTTGTAGACCTCCACCAGCCGCGCAATGCCGCGATGTCCGCCGGCGTCGCTCAGGCTGGCGAAGGCAAGCAGGCTCCAGTGCTCGAGGAGGTCGCCACGGCCAACGGGCTCGCCGGCGGAATCACGCAGCAAGAAGTCCGGCAGCGGCTGGGCCGGACGGATCAGCACGCCGCTGATGGCGGGAGGGCCGCCACTGTAGCGGTATTGGTTACCCCACTGGTATGCCAGCAGGAAGAGGCCGATGGCGGCGAGCGCCATCACCAACCGCGGCAGCAGCGGTCGGCTGCGGCGGGCCGGGCCCGGTCCCTTGCCCAAGGTGCGCTGGGTCAGTGTCCGAGCGCGGCTTGCGCGGCGCTGAGGGCGGCGCCGGTGTCCGCGGCGTGGCCCATATCGTTCAGCACGCTGCCGAGGGCGCCCAGGCAGAGACGGAGGTTCTCGGCCCGGGTGGCGGAGCCCATGAGCCCGATGCGCCAAACCTTCCCGGCGAGGGCGCCCAGCCCGGCGCCGATCTCGAGATTGTAGGTGTCGAGCAGTCGCGCGCGCACTGTGGTCTCGTCGATGCCGCCGGGCACGGCCACGGCGTTCAGCTGCGGCAGCCGCTCGGCCTCCGGAACCACCAGCTCGAGGCCAAGCGCCTCGAGCCCCGCGCGCAGCGCCATGTGATTGTCGCGATGGCGTGCCCAGGACTGCTCGATGCCCTCTTCGGCCAGCATCACCAAGGCCTCGTGCAGGCCGTAAAGGGCATTCACAGGGGCCGTGTGGTGGTAGGAGCGCTTGCCGCTCCCGCCGTCGGTGCCATGCCAATAGCCGAGCACCAGGTTGAGGTCCAGAAACCAGCTCTGCACCGGTGTGCTGCGCGCGGTGACCTTGGCCAGCGCCCGCTCGCTGAAGCTCACCGGGGCGAGCCCGGGTGTGCAGGACAGGCACTTCTGGCTGCCGGAGTAGACGGCATCGAGCCCCCAGGCGTCCACTTCCAGCGGTGAGCCGCCAAGCGAGGTGACGGCGTCGACGATGGTGAGGCAGTCGTGTTGCTGGGCCAGCTCGGCGAGTGTCTTTGCGTCCGAGCAGGCGCCGGTGGAGGTCTCGGCATGCACGAAGGCGACGATCTTCGCGTCGGGATGCCCCTTGAGGGCGTCTTCCAGCTTTTGCGGGTCCACGGCCCGGCCCCAGTCATCCTGGACCACCACGGCCTCGCCGCCGGTACGCAGCACGTTCTCGCGCATGCGCCCGCCGAACACGCCATTGATGCAGACGATGACCTTGTCGCCCGGTTCCACGAGGTTCACGAAACAAGTCTCCATGCCCGCCGAGCCAGGCGCTGAGACCGGCATGGTGAGCGGGTTGTCGGTGCGGAATGCGTAGCGCAGGAG
>NZ_JAIFKJ010000115.1 GCF_019695415.1 Thiohalocapsa sp. | reverse complement strand
AAGTTTGGGGGCGGGGCACGCAAGTGGGCGGCAGCCGTGTTTGCCGGGTGTCTACCGGTGCTGGTTGGTGTTTGCTGTGCGCCGTACCGGAGCTATCTACCCAAGGCTACTAGGGCGGTCGTGTTCGTCCTGGTGGGTTGGGGGCTCACAGAGTCCAAGGAGGCGGCCGTCCACGCCATCTTCCTGAAGCTGCAAAAGTCAATGCGCGTCAGGTGCGAGAGGCGCATCTTCCGGGAGTGCCAGGAGGTACCGACGCCCAGGTAACGCGGACCCATAGTGCAGTCTCGCCGCTGTGCATATCGGTATCTGCCCAGGCCTGTGGTTGCCTCATGCCGTTTCCGCTGGAAAATCGCGAAACAGATCCCTTACCAACGCCGAGCGCCAAAGGTAGGCAACGACGGCGATATTGAGTAGTGCGGACACGAGCACTGCCTCGTTCAGGGCGACGACCAACGGCTTGCCGCCGGTCGTCAGCTGCCAACCGAGCAGGGTGAGGTAGAGCAGGGCGGATGCCGTGAGCAGGGCGCGGCCAAGTGGCCAGAGACGGCGCATCCAGGCCGGCGATCGCGGCCTACGGCGGGCGGCGATGACGGCCACCGGCAGGGCGAGCAGGTCGGCTGCCAGGTAGGCGGGGCGGATCAGGTCCCTGAGCGCTTTGATTTCCTCGCCGGTGGTGGGGAGGAAGGTGATGCCGAGCAGCAGCAGGTGACGCAGCAGGAACGCGAGCACGAGCCAGAGGGTCAGGGGGACCTTCAGGGCCAGGTGCTCGTCGTAGCGACTGGGGTCATGCGGCAGGGGCAAGGCCGATCACTCCGTATCCGCCCGAGAGCGTGAATGTCATCCGCCATGCTGCGCGGTTGGGCTGATCCGACCCTGACCTTCTGGCGGGAGTGGCACTCAGCCGCTGGCGGTTGCCGTCGCGGTGATTGGCTTGGGTGCCGTCCACAGCCGCACGTAAAGGCTCGCGAAGACCAGCAGCACGTTGATACTGCCCACCACGACAAAGGGTGCGCGCGGGTCGACGGCATCGAACAGCCGTCCGCCAACCGCAGTGATGATGAGGATACCGATGGCGCCAGAGATGTTGAACGCGCCGAGCACGGAGCCGCGTTGGTTCTGAGGGGCTTCCTGGCCGATCAGCGACTGCGCAGCCAAGAAAACGCTGATCTGACCGATGCCCTGTAGGATGAAGAACACCAACCGATAATCGCCATAGGGATCATCGAGCAGTATCAGGGCAAGATTACCAACAGCCGCCAGCACCATGCAGATGGCGAGGCCGGTCACGCGATCCATACGGTCGAGGATCGGCCCCATCACCGGCGCCCAGAGCAGCGCCGCGATCTGCGCAATGACAAAGATGAAGGTTCCGTTCATCACCGCTTCGGCGTTGTCCATACCGGCGGCGCGTCCGGCCAGGGTGCCCCAGAGGATCAGGAAGGCAGCGTTGATCGATTGATCACCGCGGGCGATGAAGGCCGCGGCATAGGCGAGGAGGACACGCGGGTTGCGGGCCTGAGCAAAGCCGCTGAGGAGCAGCGTACGAACCGTTGGGCGCTCCTCGCGATGCACGGGCACCCCGGCCTGCAGCCCGACGCGGACCGCCAGTGCGCCCAGAACACACATGCCGGCGACCGCGAAATGGGTCAGCACGCCCGCCTCTAGCGGACCTAAGCCGCGCAGCGTGAGCAGGTCCGGCAGCGAGCCGAAGCCTTGGTTCATCACCACCACGCCAAGGCCGCTCAGCACGCCGACCATGGCGACCAGCTTGCCGCGGGAGCGCTCAATCGGGTAATCGACCAGTACTGTGGAGAGCGCGCCAGCCACCGCGACCACACCGATGGCATAAATCACGCGAAACGCGAACAGCCATTCGACGGAGGGGGCCAGCGGATAGAGCACATAGGTTGCGCCGAGCATCAGAAAGCCGACCGCGAACACGCCGCGGCGGCTGATGCGGTCGATCAGCACGCCGGCCGGCATGAACAGCAGCAGCGTGATGATTTCCGTGAGGAGGACCAGGTCACCCGTGATCGTGCCCTGCACCGACTCCGGGACGCCCAGGTGAGCATTGAGGATATAAGTCTGACCGGCTGTGATGAACGTCATCAAGCCGATGGACAGGAAAGCCGACAGCAGAAAGGTGTAGCCGTTCCAGCGGCTGACGCCGGCCGCGAGCACGACGGGGCCGATTCTGTTTTGGGTCGCATCGTGCATGGTTGACCTTGCTGCAGGGCAGATGACATGGCTACGGGCGATGTCGAGCCCAGGGAGCCGACTGGTTTGCGCAGACCGGCATGCGCCGACCTTGTCCACCGCGCCCGCGGCGTTGCCGGCGAGGCAATGCACTTAGCCGGCTTGGTCCCCGCCGCTAACCGGCGAGGCGATCGGCTGAGCGTTTGCGCCAGGTGCGGGAACCGGTGCTGGCCGTTCCCGCGCTGGCGGTGTTAGGGGCGAATATACGCGTACCCCTGGCCCTGCAGCTCCGTGATACGGGTTACACCGCCTTTTTCTGCAATCTTGAACCCGGGCAGCAGCTCATCGGGCGCCAGGCCGAGGGCCTCCAGCGTGTTGGCGCAGGCCTCGAAGGTGACACCCTGCTCTTGGAGCTCGGCGATACCGTTGCGCACGCGATCCACGGCTTCGATGTCGTTGAACTGCTTTACGGCCGGACCGTGTGACACCAGCACGATCTCGATGTTCTCGCCGCCGCCGACGCCTGCGATGTGGTTCTTGATGTTATTGAGCGCAAAGCTGACCTTGGCTTCGTCCGATACGTGATAAACGACCTTCGGCTTGTCGCCGGCCAGCGCCAGGGCGGGGCCGAGGGCAAGCGCCAGGAGCAGGCTGAGCAGGATGATGCGCATGTTGGGAGTCCTCATGGTTCTTTGGTGGTTAGGTCCAGGCGGACCCTGATTGGTACGGCGGTGGCGTTGGCGCCGCTGCCATGAGTGCGGATTATGGGGGCTAGCGAGGGGAAGTGCAGCATTCACCGCCACCCGCAGAGTGCCACCCGCGCTGACCTCGGGGTGGTCGGCTCCAGGGGAGACGCCGATTGACTGGCGTCTCCCGTGCCGATCACGGAAAGGCAAAGCCAATACTCAGCGTCTCCCATGGCAGCGCCGAGTCCGGCGGGAGACGTGTGGCTCAGAGCTCGTCCGACGCGAAGTCCGCGAGCCGCGACCGCTCGCCGCGGATCAGCGTGATGTGGCCGCTGTGCTGCCAGTCCTTGAAGCGGTCCACCACGTAGGTCAGGCCGGACGTGGTCTCAGTCAGATAGGGCGTGTCGATCTGTGCGATATTCCCAAGGCAGACGATCTTCGTCCCCGGGCCGGCGCGGGTGATGAGCGTCTTCATCTGCTTGGCTGTCAGGTTCTGTGCCTCGTCCAGGATGATGTATTTGTGCAGGAAGGTTCGTCCGCGCATGAAGTTGAGCGACTGGATGCGTACCCGCGAGCGCAGCAGATCGTTGGTGGCGGCCCGGCCCCAGTCGCCGCCCTCCGTCTGTGTGAGCACCTCCATGTTGTCCATCAGCGCGCCCATCCAGGGGGTCATCTTCTCTTCCTCGGTGCCGGGCAGGAAACCGATATCCTCACCCACGGGGACCGTCACCCGAGTCATGATGATCTCGCGGTAGATGTTGCGATCCAGCACCTGTGCCAGTCCAGCAGCCAGCGCCAGCAGCGTCTTGCCGGTGCCGGCTGTGCCGAGCAGAGTCACGAAATCGAGCTCGGGGTCCATCAGCATGTTGAGCGCGAAGTTCTGCTCGCGGTTGCGTGCCGAGATGCCCCAGACGTTGTGCCGCTGCAGGCGGTAGTCGTCCACCAGCTCGATGACCGCCTCGGTCTCTCCGCGGCGCTCCCGCACCATGGCCTCGAAGCTCTCGTCCTGATCCATATACAGGCATTGGCTCGGATACCAGTCCGCCACGTCCGGACCCTGGACGCGGTAGAAGGTGCGACCTTCCTCCTGCCAGGCGTCCACCTCCTTTGCGTGGTGCTCCCAGAAGTCGTCCGAAAGCGGCGCCATACCCGTGTAGAGCAGGTCGACGTCGTCCAGTACTCGGTCGTTGGAATAGTCCTCCGCCGGCAGGCCCAGCACCGCGGCCTTGATGCGCAGGTTGATGTCCTTGGAAACGATGACGACGGTGTGCTCGGCCCGGCGTCCTTGCAGCGACTGCGCCGTGGCCAGGATCTCGTTGTCGGCGGTGGTGCCGGGTAGGACGGTGTCGAAGTGCTGCGACAGCGGCTCTGTCTGGAAGAAGAGCCGCCCCGCCGGCGGCTCGGTGACACCGCTGCCGTACTCGCCGAAGGGCTGGATCGGCAGACCGGCGTCGATTTCGGTCTTGTCCGCGTCCTGCATCAGTTGGTCCAGAAAGCGGCTCACCTGGCGCACGTTGCGGGCCACCTCGGAGACACCCTTCTTCGCCGCGTCGAGCTCCTCGAGCACCACCATCGGCAGGAAGATGTCGTGCTCCTTGAAGCGGAAGATCGCCGTTGGATCGTGCATCAGCACGTTGGTATCCAGGACGAAGAGACAGGGCTTATCGTTCTCGCGCTTGATCATAAGCAGCTTTGGGCGCGCCTCGGCCGTGGCAGTATTACGAGGGCCATACCGCGCGGCGCTTGCCGCGGGTGTTGCGGGGTGAGGGGGTTTGCGGCGGTAAGCGCCCGTCAGCCCAGTGCGCGCACGGCCTCCAAGACCTCGTCCACGTGGCCTTTGACCTTCACGCCGCGCCATTCCTGGCGGAGCACGCCCCGCTCGTCGATGAGGAAGGTGCTGCGCTCGACGCCGAGGGATTCCTTGCCGTACATCTTCTTGAGCTTGATGACGTCGAACGCCTTGCACAGCGCCTCGTCCTTGTCGGAGAGCAGGTCGAAGCCGAAGGACTGTTTCGCCTTGAAGTTCTCCTGCGCCTTGATGCCGTCGCGGGAGGCGCCGACGATGGCCGTATTGAGCTTGGCGAATGCTTCCTGTGCCGATGTGAAGTCGAGCCCCTCCTGGGTGCAGCCCGGGGTGCTCGCCTTCGGGTAGAAGTAGAGGACGACGCGCTGCCCGCGTAGGTCCGAGAGCTTCAGGGTTTTGTCACCGGTGGCGGGGAGCTCGATGTCCGGGACGGTCTCGCCGATTGCGACTGCCATGGGTAATTCCTCTGTGGGGCTGACGGGTTGGCGGCGGCGGGTTTTCAGCCGGTCTGGCCCGCCCCTGGCGGTGGTGGGCCGGCGCGGCGGGCTCAGGACTTGAGCGGCTCCAGGACCGCGTCGAGGTTGAGCCCGTCGCAGTAGTCCATGAACTCTTCGCGGAGAGTCGCGATGTGTGTCGAGGCCGGGATGCCGACGGTCATGTGCACGGCGAACATGGGCGTGCCGGTGTGGGCGGCGGCGTAGGTGTTGGTGGCCATGTCCTCGATGTTGATCTGCCGCTCGGCGAAGAAGCCGGCCAGGTTGTTGACGATGCCCGGGTGGTCCATGGCAATGACATCGACGGCATAGGGCACCTTGTCGGTGCTGCGCTCGCGCTCGCCGGTGCGCTTACAGGTGATGGTGAGGCCGAGTGAGCGCTCAAGCTCGGGCAGTGCATTCTCAACCTTGGCCAGGGTGTTCCATTTGCCTTCTACCAGAAGGATGGCGGCAAACTCGCCACCCAGCACCGTCATACGGCTGTCTTCGATGTTGCAGCCCTGCTCGAGGATGGTCCGCGACAGGTCGTTGACCAGGCCCGGGTGGTCCTCGCCGAGGGCAGAGATCACGAGAAAAGTCTTGTGCGTGCTCATGGTTCCTTTGAAGGGTCATGGGGCGGCCGGCGGCAAGCTCGCGCCGAGTGTATAGCATGCCCTTTTGCGGGGCCAAGGCCAGGCCGCGGGAGCTGACGCGCTGTCTGCCTGAAGCCGCTGGCGCGCCCTGGCGGCCGGCGCAGCGCCCGTCGCTGCCTTGTAAGGTCGCTGGGGCGCGCGCTAGTATCCGCAGATTGTTTAGGCACCAAGTGGGCCACTGATGTTTGTGCGTGGGAGCATCGTCGCGCTGATCACACCGATGGATGAGGACGGGTCCGTCGACGATACTGCGCTCGCGCGGCTGGTGGAGTTCCATGTCGAGGCCGGCACTGCCGGCCTCGTTGCCGTGGGCACCACGGGAGAGTCGGCGACGCTGGACGAGCGTGAGCATTGCGCTGTGATCGCTCGCTGCGTCGAGCTGGCCCGCGGGCGCATTCCGGTCATCGCCGGTACTGGTGCCAACGCCACCGCGGAGGCCATACGACTCACTCGCTGCGCGCAGGAAGTGGGTGCCGATGCGGCGCTGCTGGTGACCCCTTACTACAACAAACCGACGCAGGCAGGGCTCATCGCCCATCACCAGGCCGTCGCCGAAGCCGTCGCCATACCGCAGATCCTCTACAACGTCCCGGGCCGCACCGCTTGCGACATGCTGCCGGAGACCACCGCCGCACTGGCGGCTGTGGACAACATCATTGGCCTCAAAGATGCCACCGGCGACCTCGACCGCGTCGCCCGGCTGCGCGAGCTCTGCGGGCCGGATTTTGCCCTCTATAGTGGCGATGACGGCACGGGCTGCGAGTTCATGCTGCGCGGCGGTGACGGCGTTATCTCCGTTACCAGCAACGTTGCCCCGGCGCTGATGCAAGAGATGTGCGAGGCGGCCCTCGCCGGGGACCGGGAGACGGCACTGGCGTTGAACGCGCGCCTCGATGGTCTCCACCGTGCGCTCTTCCTGGAGTCCAACCCAATTCCGGTGAAATGGGCCATGGCGGAAATGGGGCTCGCGCAGCGCGGCATCCGCCTTCCCCTCACTTGGCTCAGTGAGGACTACCACGCACCGCTGCGGGAGGCGATGCAGCGCGTCGGTGCGAGCTGAGGCCGCCGCAGCCGCCGGCACCTGCCGCGGGTGCTGGTCTCAGTGGTGAGCAGCGCAACCCCATTGTCCCAGCCATCATGACCAAGCGATCTACCCAACTGCTGGCCGCTCTGGCGGCACTGCTCGTCGCGGGCTGCGGCGGCACACTAGACAAGGTCCTGCCGGACCAGTCGCTCGAATACAAGGAACAGCGCGAGGCCTCGGAGAATCTCGAGCTGCCGCCCGACCTCGCCGGCGCCACCTTCGATGACGCCCTGGACATCCCCAGTGCCTCGGGCACGGCCACCTATTCGAGCTACGCCGGCGAGCGCGCGGCCCGTACCCGCATCGCCGGTAGCAGCACTGTGCTGCCAGAAGTGCAGGGGGTGACGCTGCGCCGCTCGGGGGACCGCCGCTGGCTCGATATCGACGCACCGCCCGCCGCCGTCTGGCCGGAAGTGGTCGCGTTCTGGCGCCAGCAGGGCATCCTGCTGGTCGAGCAGGACCCGGCGACGGGCGTCATGAAGACGGATTGGCTGGAGAACCGTGCGGAGGTCCGCTCCGACTTCATCACTCGCCAGGTCCGCAAGGTGCTGGATGGGCTCTACTCCACCTCCACCCGCGATCAATATCGCGTCCGCATCGACGCAGGCCCCGTCCGGGACTCCACCGAGGTCTATCTGACCCACAATGGTATGGAGGAGCGTCTAGTGCGCAACACCGTCGGTGAGGGGGCCACGACGGTATGGGAGCCGGCCGGTAACGACCCTGACAAAGAGGCCATTATGCTGCGCCGCCTGATGCTCTATCTGGGCGTGTCAGACCGTGACGCCGACCGCATGCTCGCCGGTGGCGGTGGCAGCGCTGCCGGCGTTGCTGGCACAGTGCCCGCCGGCGCAGGCGCTCGACTCGTGGGCAGCGGCGCCAGCGCGGAGCTCGTGATACCTGGAGAATATCGTCAGGCCTGGCGACAAACAGGGCTCGCCCTGGATCGCAGCGGCTTCGCCGTGGCCGACCGCAACCGCAGCGAGGGCGTTTTCTATGTTCGCTACGATGACCCCCAAAGGGATGCTGACGGCAAGCGGGGGATCATCGACCGTGTCGCATTCTGGCGCGGCAGCGGCGACCGCGAGGTCGAGCAATACCAAGTGCGGCTCGATGCCGGCGCCGACGAAACCCGCGTCAGGGTGCTGGACGCGGCCGGCCGACCCACCACCGGCGGCACGGGCGAGCGCATCCTGGGGCTGCTTGCAGAAGAGCTTCGCTAGGCTGCAGGACTTCGTTGTCGGATGCTGCGCACCACTTGGCAACCTGGCCGCAGCGCCGCTTCCCTGCGCTCGGACATCCTTTGTTGATATCGGGATCGGTTAGTGCGCATGCGCTTCGCGGTGTTGGGCAGCGGCAGCGGCGGCAACGCGACCCTCATCGAATGTAACGGCACGCGTGTGCTGCTGGATTGCGGTTTCTCCCTGCGGGAAGTAGAGCAGCGCCTCGCCGCCATCGGCGTCCAGCCCGGCGAGCTGACGGCCGTTGTCGTCACCCACGAGCACGGCGACCATATCGCCGGCGTCCCTCGTCTCGCCCGGCGCTATGACCTGGAGGTCTGGGCGTCCCCCGGCACCTGGAAGGGCGTCTGCACAGGTCCCGCCAAGGCCCGCAGGCCCGATGCCGTGGCGCGGTTGCGGCTCTTCCCGAGCCATGCGCGGAGCCTGCGCATCGGTGCCATGGTGCTGCGGCCGATCCCTGTGCCGCACGACGCGCGCGAGCCCTGCCAGTTCGTGTTCGAGGGCGACGGGCGTCGCCTCGGTGTGCTGACGGATGCGGGCACTGTGACGCCGCGCATGTGCGACGCGCTGCGCGAGTGCGATGCGCTGATGCTGGAGGCCAACCATGAACCGGAGATGCTCAAGCCAGGGCCCTATCCGCCGACCGTCCAGCGCCGGGTGGGCGGTGCCCTCGGCCATCCCAGCAACGCCCAGGCCGCGGAGTTGCTGGAGCGCGTCCCCCACGCCGGATTCACACCGGTGCTGCTCG
>NZ_JAIFKJ010000286.1:7271-17837 GCF_019695415.1 Thiohalocapsa sp. | reverse complement strand
TCCAGGAACTGCAGGCCGCGGTTGGTGTATTTCTTGGCGATGGAGATCACCAGCCGCAGGTTGGCTTCCACCATCTCCTTCTTGGCGCGGCGGGCCTTCGCCTCGCCGATGGACATCTTGCGGTTGATCTCTTTGATCTCACCGATGGTGAGTACGTTCTCACGCTCGAGGTCCTGAAGCCGGCGCTGGGCGCGGCGTACGTCGCTCTCCACCTCTGCGAGGCGTTCGGACCATGCATGGCCGGCGTCGATCTGCTCGCGAATCCAATCCGGGTTGGTCTCGTTGTCCGGGAAAGTGTCAATGAAGGCCTTACGCGGCATCTGCGCGTGGTCCACGCACAGCCCCATGATGGTGCGCTCCTGGCTGCGTACCCGCTCGATGCTCCCGCGCAGTACCTCCACCAGCTCGTTGAACACGTTGGCCACGAGCTTGAACTGCATGAAGTCTTCGGAGACCTTGGCCATGGCCTCCCGGGAGGCGTCGTGGTCACGCCCGTGCTCCCGCAGCAAGCCGACGAACTCGTCGAAGTGCGCGCGCAAGGAGGCAACGCGACGAGAGACCTCCTCGGGGTCTGGACCCGTGTCCACCGCCTCCGCCGTGTCGTCGTCGTCATCCTCGTCGTCGCCACTGTCGGCCTCTGTCGCTGCTGCCGCGCCCTTCGTGACGGGCTCTGCGGTCTCGTCGTCGGTAAAGCCCGAGATGACATCGGACAGTCGGCGCTCTTCCCGCTCCACTTGGTCGAACATGCTGAGCAGCAATTCCACAGCCCTGGGATAGGTCGAGAGCGCCGCGAGTACTTGATTCAGCCCATCCTCGATGCGCTTGGCGATGCGCAGCTCCCCCTCCCGGGTCAGCAGCTCGACGGTGCCCATCTCGCGCATGTACATACGTACCGGATCGGTGGTGCGCCCGAATTCGCTGTCGACGGATGCGAGCGCCGCTGCAGCCGCTTCCGCGGCCTCGTCATCGGCGACGGCCGAGTCGTTGCTGAGCGCATCGATCTCCGCAGGCGCGGTCTCGTGCACCATGATCCCCATGTCGTTGATCATGCGCACGATATCTTCGATCTGCTCAGGCTCGATGATGCCGTCCGGCAGGTGATCGTTGACCTCGGTATAGGTCAGAAAGCCCTGCTCTTTGCCCTTGGCGATCAACTGCTTGAGTTGCGAGGCCTGTTGCTGCTCTTGATCCATACGGATACCTGTTCGACGGTTGGACCGGGCGGACGCTGTGCTCGAAAGGACTGTGGGCGCCGTCAGCGCTGACGCCGTCGCGGGGCGAGGCTGCCGCTTCTGTCCGAGCGAAACATAAACGCCCGGACTCCGAACGGCAGTTCCCTGAAACCGCGCCGGCTACCCAGAAGTGTAGGTGCTGCAGATAAACTCTCCAACATAGCAGATCTGCGCTTTTTCTTGTATCCCAAGCCCTGGGGGGTTACGGCATTGAGTTCACCCAGCCGGCTCAGGTGTATACCACCCGTGCAACACCGCGACAGCTGCCCTGCCCACGGGCGGCGGGTGAGGTGAGTCAGCGCCCATCGCCGCCGCTGCCCGCGGGGCTGCGCTCGCGCCAGCGCCGAGCGATCTCCGCCGCGCGACGCTGTGCGGCCGCATCGCGGTTGAGCCGATGCACGATACCCAGCAGTTCCGCATCGCGCCCGTCCTCCGGTATCAGCTCGATGAGGCGCGCATCGGCCAGCCGGTGCACACTGCGCTCGTCGTCGGTGCCGCGCCAGCGCTCGGCGAGACCCGCGGTAGTAATGCCCGGGTAGGCGCAGGCGACGTCTACCATCTGTGCCAGGAGTCGAATACCCGGATTGTCGAGGTCCCGCCAGTGGGCAGGCTGCTCGGCCACCTGTGCCGCCCGGACCGGGGCGTCCAGCAAGAGCGCGATGGCCAAACGCAACGGCGTCAGAGCGGGCCCTGCCCCTGGCTGCGGCTTGGCGACCGGCCGCCGGGCGTATGACCGGCGGCCGACGCGCTGCCCCGTGCGGCGGGCGAGCTCCGCGGTCAGCTGCTCGCGATAGCTGCCGGCGGGCATGGTCGCAAGCAGCCCTTTCACCGCGTCCGCGAGCCCCGCGCGACCCTCCGGCGTGGCGATGTCGTGCTCCGCCTCGGCGTGCTCGAACAGGAAGGTCGACAGAAGCTTGGCATCCGCGAGCCTGGCCTCGAAGGCATCCTTACCCTCCTTGCGCACCAGGGTGTCCGGGTCCTCGCCCTCCGGCAGGAACAAAAAACGCACGGGCTGCTGACCGGTGACCAGCGGCAAAGCGGTCTTGAGCGCCTTCCAGGCTGCATCGCGGCCGGCCCTGTCGCCATCGAAGCAGAACACCAGCTCAGGCGCACCCCGCAGCAGGCGCTTGATGTGCTCTGATGTAGCCGCGGTGCCGAGCGCGGCCACCGCATAGGGGATACCGAACTGCGCCAGCGCGATGACATCCATGTAGCCCTCCACCAGCAGCAAACGCGGCGGGCTGCGCAAGACCTGCTGGCTCTCGTACAGACCGTACAGCTCACGGCCTTTCACGAAAGCGGGCGTTTCGGGGGAGTTGAGGTACTTGGGCTCACCGTCACCCAGCACACGGCCGCCGAAGCCCACTACCCGCCCGCGCCGATCGCGGATCGGGAACATGAGCCGGGCGCGAAAGCGGTCATAGCGGCGGCCGTCGCGCTCGGAGATCAGCCCAGCGGTTAGGAGCCGCTCGCGCTGCTCTGGAGACTGACCGAGTGCATCGAGCAGAAAGCTCCAACCTTGGGGCGCAAAGCCAAGGCCATACCGCTGCGCCACGTCGCCGCTCAGGCCGCGCTGCTTGAGGTAGGCCACGGCGGCCTCGCGCTCCGGGTGCTCGCGCAGCGCCAGTCGGTAACGCTCCGCCGCCTGCTCCAGCACCTGGTAGACGGGCTTCAGATCCGGGCCGCGGGGGGCGCCGTCCGCCGCGGGCAGCGGCATGCCCACGCGTTGGGCGAGCTCTTCCACCGCTTCGGGGAAGCTCAGGCGGTCCAGCTCGATCAGAAAGTCGATGGCGTTACCATGAGCACCGCAACCGAAGCAGTGATAGAACTGTTTTGCGGGACTGACGAAGAAGGAGGGTGTCTTCTCGGTGTGGAAGGGGCAGCAGGCCGTAAATTCCGCACCGGCCTTGCGCAGCGGCACGCGAGTCCCGACCACTTCGACGATGTCGGTGCGGGCCAGCAGCTGGTCTCTGAGCTCGGGCGTGATGTGGCCGACCATTCACCACGATCCCTTAGGACTGAATTGAGACAGGAGCACGGCAGGCCTGCTATCCCCGCCGCTCTCTCTATTTGTTTTGCAGGAGTATCTGCTGTTGGGCGAGAGGAGCCGCTGCGCACTACCAACCGATGGACGAAGTAATCCCGATGGACGAAGTGATCCGGGGAGCCGTCGCTGGACGGTCAGCCGCCAAGCCGGGCCTTGACGCGCTTGCTCACTTCGCCCATGTCCGCTCGCCCCTGCAGCTTTGGCTTCAGCACGCCCATCAGCTTGCCCATGTCACGCATGGATGTTGCACCGGTAGCCGCCACCGCCTCATCAATCAGCGCCGTAATCTCGCCCTCCGACAACGCCTCGGGCAGGTAGTCCTGGCAGACCTCCAGCTCGAACCGCTCTCCCTCGGCGAGATCCTCGCGGCCGGCGGATTCATACTGGGCAATGGAATCCCGGCGCTGCTTCACCATTTTCTCGAGGACCGCCAGCACCTGGGTGTCGTCCAGCTCGGTGCGCTCGTCCACTTCGCGCTGCTTGATGGCAGCGTTGATGAGCCGAATCACGCCGAGGCGACTCTTGTCGCCCGCTTTCATGGCGCCCTTCATGTCATCGGTAAGACGCTGTTTCAGCATGGCTCTAGGGTCTGGATGGAGCGCGAGGGCGGGCGTGCCGATGTCGGCGCGCAGATGCTTGCGCCAGCCCTCAGTAGGGCCGTTCCCAACGCCGTGCCTCGCGGGAGAGCTTCTTATGATGACGCTTGACCGCGGCGGCCTTCTTGCGCTTGCGCTCGGCCGTGGGCTTTTCGTAGAACTCGCGACGACGGACCTCGGCGAGGACACCGGCCTTCTCGCAGGAGCGCTTGAAGCGGCGCAGGGCAACCTCGAACGGCTCGTTCTCTTTGATGCGAACGCTGGGCATGTAGAATCCTTAAGCTATTGCGCGGTTGGAATACGGGTCTTGCCAGGACTGCCGTGGACCTGGCCGACACATGCGTAATCCGTCATTATGCCTTGAGCAAATCTCGGCTGGCAAGCACGTGCCAGCGGTCACCGACAGTTCGCTGCAAGCACATGTCGCGGCCCGGACCTCGTCGCCATGACCCGCCACCCCGAAATGATGAGCCTCATGTAACGCAGTCCCACTGAACGGCCCCATGCGCGTACTCGGCATCGAAACCTCCTGCGACGAAACCGGCGTCGCCATCTACGACGGCGAGCATGGCCTGCTTGCGCACACCGTTCACAGCCAGGTGGATCTGCACGCGGCCTACGGCGGCGTGGTCCCTGAGCTGGCCTCACGCGACCATATTCGCCGACTGACGCCGTTGATTCGCTTGGTGATGGCTGAGGCCGAGACGAGGCCGGCGAACCTCCACGGCGTTGCCTACACTGCGGGCCCGGGCCTGGTGGGCGCATTGCTCGTGGGTGCGGGATTGGGACGCAGCCTCGCCTGGGGCTGGGGCCTGCCGGCCATCGGCGTCCATCACATGGAGGGCCACCTGCTGGCGCCGCTGCTGGAGGAGCCTGCGCCGGCCTTCCCCTTCGTGGCGCTCCTGGTCTCCGGCGGCCACACCCAACTGGTGCAGGTGGCCGCCGTGGGCCGCTACCGGCTGCTGGGAGAGTCCGTCGACGACGCCGCCGGTGAGGCCTTCGACAAGACCGCCAAGATTCTGGGGCTGCCTTACCCCGGCGGCCCGGCACTGGCGAAGCTCGCCGAGGAGGGCGAGCCCGGCCGTTACCTCTTCCCAAGGCCCATGACCGACCGGCCGGGGCTCGACTTCAGCTTCAGTGGCTTAAAGACGTATGCCCTCAACGCCGTGCGCGACGAGCTCGCCGCCCGCAAGGATACCGAGCAAGCCCGCGCCGACATCGCGCGCGCCTTTGAGGACGCGGTGGTGGAGACCCTTGTCATCAAATGCCGCCGCGCGGTGGCCGCTGCCGGCGTCGACCGGCTCGTGCTCGCCGGCGGCGTCAGCGCCAACCGGCGGCTGCGGGCACGTGTGGACGCAATGATGGCCGAGCGCGGCGGCCGTGCCTTTTACCCGCGCCCTGCACTGTGCACAGACAACGGCGCCATGATCGCCTATGCGGGCCACGAGCGCCTCGCAGCCGGGCAGACAGAGCCACTGTCGTTCACGGCCATGCCGAGGTGGCCCTTGGATACCCTGCCGGGGCTCTGAAAGGGACGAGTAGACGAGTATCGAGGGGCGAGGGGCGAGGGGCGAGGCACTCGAACCTCGACATCTCGATTCTGTCAGCTCTCCGCCCGCGGGCCCTCTTCGGCTGCGGCACCGATCCGCCCCTCTTCACCGCGCAGCAGCTTCCGTATGTTGCTGCGGTGGCGCAGGAACAGGAGCCCAGTCAACACCAGCTGCATGCCGATGAGGGCGGGCTCCGGCCAGATGAGCCAGACCACTACCGGCGCCAGTGCCATGGATACCAAGGCGGACAGTGACGAGATTCGAAGCACCTTGGCAACAAAGAGCCACACCGCCGCCGTGACCGCGCCGATGGGCCAATAGAGCCCAAACTGCACGCCGAGCGCCGTCGCCACCCCCTTGCCGCCGCGGAAGCCGAAGAACACCGGAAACAGGTGCCCGACGAAGGCGGCGATGCCCACTAGTGCCAAGGCCAAAGGTGCAGCCCCGAGAGCATGCGCCCCGAGCATGGGCAGCACGCCCTTCAGCATGTCACCGGCGAGCGTGACGGCCGCCGCAGGCCTTGCCTTGGACCCGCCGATGCGCAGCACATTGGTGGCCCCCGGGTTGTTGGACCCCTGAGTGCGCGGATCCGGCAGCCCCATGATCCGGCAGACGATGATGGCGCTCGAGACAGAGCCCAGGAGGTAGGCCCCAAGCACCAAGGCCGCGGTGGTGAGCATGGTCATGTCCATGGCGCGGCATTGGACCGGCTGCGGCCCTTGCGGTCAAGCGCTCTGGTGAGCGTGAGCGCTTGCAATGATCGGGCGCGCCGCCACCCTAGCCGGCGGAACATCCGTGAAAATTCAGCCGCCCGCGCCGGCGGCTATCAGCCCTCAGCCCTCAGCCCTTTCTCATGGACATCGTCTTCATCCGCCAACTGCGCATCGAAACCGTCATCGGCATCTACGACTGGGAAAAGCAGATCAAGCAGCCTGTGGTACTGGACATCGAGATGGCCAGTGACAACGCCAAGGCCGCCGCCACCGACCGCATCGAGGACGCCCTGGACTACAAATCCATTTCCAAGCGTCTGAAGCAGTTCGTGGGCGAGGCCAAGCTCGAGCTGGTGGAGACGCTCGCCGAGCGCTGCGCCGCCATCATCCGCGAAGAATTCAACGTGCCCTGGGTGCGCATCAAGCTGGACAAGGTCGGGGCCGTGACCGATGCCGCCGGTGTGGGCGTCGTCATCGAGCGCGGCGAGCGTCCGGCGTGAGCGAGGCGCAGACGGCATCTCCTGCCAGCGCGCGCCGTTGCTGGATCAGCGTCGGCAGCAACATGGACCGAGAGCGCTCGATCCGCGGCGCAATCGCAGACCTGCGCGCGGCCTTTGGTCCTCTCGTCGTCTCACCCGTCTACGAGACCGAGGCCGTTGGCTTCGAGGGCGAGCCCTTCTACAACCTGGTCGTCGGCTTCGACACACCACTCGGCGTGGCGGCCATTAACCAGACACTGCGCAATATCGAGGACGCCCACGGGCGCGTACGCGGGCCGAACAAGTTCGCACCGCGCACACTTGACTTGGACCTCCTCACCTGGGGCGAGGCCACAGGCATCCTGGACGGCTACGAGCTGCCGCGCGACGAAATCCTGAAGTATGCCTTCGTGCTGGCGCCTCTCGCGGACGTCGCGCCGCACGAGCGCCATCCGGTGGATGGGCGCAGCTATGCCGAGCTTTGGGCGGAGATGGCGGCAACGACCGGGGCGCTCGCCAGGATTCCCCTGGGTCTGCCCGACTGATCGTGCAAAGTCATCTGGTCCGCAGCGCGCGCCTAACGAGCTGCAGACGCAGTGAGGCTCAGGTCTCCCGGTCGCCGTCTCCCGCCAGGCCACCGATGTGCAGCAGCTGCTGCACCAACTGGCCGGTGTCATCGGTGTCGCTGAGCCGCTCTGCAGGTGTCCAGGAATAGTCCGCCTCCAACCGGTAAGAGCCGGCGAAGGCGTCCGGTGGTCGGCCGTTCCAGTCCGCCGGCGACAGCATGGAAAAGTAGGCACTGCCGTTGGCTTTGCGGTAGAGATGGTAGACCTTCCCAGGGATCCGCTTGAAGGCGCATTCGGCATGGGTCAGGGCTTGTTCGTCGCGAGCCTCGTCGAGCACCTTGTGCGCCTCCGCCTGCAGCGCCTTGATCTGGTCGGCGATGACACGGAGCTTGGCGCTGGTGCGCGCGCTCAGCATGGATTCGGCGCGGGCGATTTCCTCCGCAAGCTCCGGCGCCTGGAAGGCCGGGGCCAGCCGGCTCATGGGGTAGGGCGAGCTGCGCGCGTCGCCGCGGTGCAGCAGGGCCTTGTCGTCGTCGCTCATGGGTAGGGTCCGGGGTTCATGTAAGATTCGGTGGCTTGGCACGTGTGCCCCGCAGGCCGCTGCGCATCTACTGCTGAATGGTGCGGCCACCGTCGACAGCGATGACCTGGCCCGTGATGTAGTGGGCATCACGCACCAAGAACAGCACGGTGCGGGCGATGTCCGCCGGCGTGCCGGCCCGCGCCAGCGCGGTGCGTGCCAAGATGGTCTCCTTGGACGCCTCCGATAGGCCCTCTTCGGGCCAGAGGATGGCGCCCGGCGCGACGCCGTTTACCCGCACTCTGGGCCCAAGCTCCTGTGCCAACGCGCGGACCATCATCGCATTGCCCGCTTTGGCGATGGAGTAAATGGGATGGTCCGGGTGGGGGCGCTCTGCATGGATATCCACCAGATTCACGATACAGCCCTCGGCCGCCCACAGCAGGGGTGCTACCGCCTGCGCCAAAAAGAACGGCGCCTTGAGGTTGGTACCCGTAAGCTCGTGCCAGTGCTCTTCAGTCGCCTCGGCGAGTGGCGTCGGGTAGAAGCTGGAGGCATTGTTCACCAAGGCGTCTAAACGGTTATGGAAGTCGCGCACCGCGTCCAGCAGGGCGGTCGGCGCCTGCGGGTCCAGCAGATCGGCGCGAGCCAGTCGCACCGAGTCCGGACGGGCTGCGTCCAACTTCGCCTTCAGCGCCGCCGCGGCTTCGCCGGAGTGGCGGTAGTGCAGCACCAGATCGAATCCGGCGCTGTGCAGCGTCTCGGCAATGGTCGCGCCGATACGCTGGGCAGCGCCGGTGATCAGTGCCACCGGCGGCGCGAGCGGCCGGTCCGGGTTGGGATGGGGCTCGGCGTCTGTCAAGATCACACTCCTCGTTGCAAGAGGCCTGGGCTTCACGGTGCCGCTTGCAGGGCGCCGACACGCCAGGCCCAAGGGTTGTTGGACGGCGCAGTGCTAGCGGGGCCGCTCTGCGGGGGAGGACCAGCGTGCCCCGTCGTGCCGAGCGGCCTCAGCCATGGACAACCCAGACGGCACCCGCCGTCGCCTGAGCCGAGCGATGACAGACGCCCCAAACGACTCTAAAGCCACACCGGACGCCGCCGCCGCAGCTCACAGCGCGCGGCTGGCGTCACTGATCCGCAGCGAGATCTTGGCGGCCGGCGACGCCTTGCCTTTCGACCGCTTCATGGATCTGGCCCTCTACGCGCCTGGACTCGGCTACTACGCTGCAGGCTCCGGCAAGTTGGGGCCGGCAGGCGACTTTGTCACGGCCCCCGAGCTCTCGCCCCTGTTCGGCCGCTGCATCGCCACCCAAGCAGTAGAGGTGCTGAATGCCCTCGGGGGCGGCGATATTCTAGAGCTCGGCGCCGGCAGCGGGGCACTGGCCGCCGAAGTGCTGACGGCGCTCGAAACCGCCGGCCGGCTGCCGGATCGGTACTGGATCCTGGAGCCGAGCCCGGAGCTCGCGGAGCGCCAACAAAAGCACTTGGCCGAGCGCGTGCCAGAGCTACTCGCGCGCGTCGACTGGGTGCAGGAGCCGCCGTCCGCGCTGCGCGGGCTCGTGCTCGCCAACGAGGTGGCCGATGCGCTGCCGGTGCACCGCTTCTGCATCCCAGCACAGACGGCGC
This sequence comes from Thiohalocapsa sp., assembly GCF_019695415.1. Taxonomy (GTDB): domain Bacteria; phylum Pseudomonadota; class Gammaproteobacteria; order Chromatiales; family Chromatiaceae; genus Thiohalocapsa. Next base: position 8,505 of record NZ_JAIFKJ010000286.1, on the reverse strand, counting down.
CGAAGGATGTCGCCGACGCCGTGCGGGAAATCTTGGTGCGTGCCGACGGCGAGGGCTTTGCGGAGGTACAGGCAACGCCCGTGACACCCGGCCTCGCCGACGCGGTGGCGGGGCTGCGGTTGCCCCCCTCCACCCTCACGGGCGGCCTCTGCGGCGAGATCAACCTGCGGCTGCGGCCCTGGCTGGCGCTGCTCGGCGCCGGGCTCACTGCCGGGATGATCCTCATCGTGGACTACGGCTATCCGCGCCGCGAGCTCTATCTGCCAGCGCGACGGGACGGCACCCTGCTCTGCCACCATCGCCACCGCGCCCATGCGGACCCGTATATCCACATTGGTTTACAGGACATCACCGCCCACGTGGACTTCACTGCCGTCGCCGAGTCGGGCGCCGCGGCGGGCCTCGCACTTGCCGGCTATACCACCCAGGCCAACTTCCTGATCGGCTGCGGTCTTGACCGCCACCTGAACGCCGCAGCCGCGGACCCGGAAACCCTGCTGGACCTCGCCGCCGGTGCCAAGCAGTTGGTGCTGCCGGCGGCCATGGGGGAACGCTTCCAGGCCATCGCCTTCACGCGCGGCGTCGAGCCGCCAGCGACGGGCTGGTGCGGCTTCGCGCTGCGGGATCTGCGCCAGCGCCTCTGAAAAGTGAGTCCACAACTTCGGCGCCGCAAATGCCGACTTATCGGCGCCTCTCAAAGCGAGCCAAGCTCAACCACCAAGATAGGTGGGCACGATGGTGTCGATATCGGTGGGATGGATACCAAGCTGCAGTAACCCGTTGTGCTCGTCACAGACGCTCGGCGTCTGCATAGAGCGGTAGTTGTCTAGGGTGATGGGCGCACCGGGCAGCTTGCCCAAAATCCGCGCCATGAGCTGCGAGCGTTGGTCGTCGAGCCCCAGGATCCAGACCCGCTTGCCGAGACGCTTCGCCGTATACGCCAACAGCTCCTTCAGCGTCAGCACACGCGGACCGCAGAGGTCGTAACGCCCGCCGATCGTGCGCTCATCATCGATGCTGCGCACCATGGCCTGAGCCACATCATCCACCCACACCGGGGCAAACTGCGCCTGGGGACAAGCCAACGGGACAAAGCCCGGCGCCATGTCCCGACGCCCCCGGACGCGGTTGCAAAAGCTGTCCCCGCGCCCCAAACTCACCGCGGGTCCGCACCTTGTCACCCCCAACCCACCGCCACGGCACATCTCTTCCCCCCCCCCCCTCCACCCCAAGA